>JANLSB010000708.1:0-2026 GCA_031362125.1 Lysobacterales bacterium
GCTTGATCCGATCGAGCTTGATCCGATCGAGCTTGATCCAGCGGTGGCTTGATCCGGCAGCATCCGCCCGCATCTCCACCCCGTAGATGCAACAAGCGCCGCGCAACGTCCGGCCCGCTCCGGGCCTCTGTATCGTATCCATTCGGGAGCAGATCGATGTTCGAATCATTGTTGGGGGTTGGTGCCCATAAACAGCGACTGCCTTCGCAGGCGCTCGCACTGCCCGGCCGCGCCGAAGCCATGCCGCTGCGCAACGCCCATCACGTCAACGGCCGGCCGCTGCGCGATGCATTCGAAGGCCTGGCGCGGGTGCAGTTCGGCATGGGTTGCTTCTGGGGCGCGGAACGCAAGTTCTGGTCGGTGCCCGGTGTGTACACCACCGCCGTCGGCTATGCCGGCGGCTACACCCCGAACGCGAATTACCGTGAGGTATGCAGCGGCGAAACCGGGCATACCGAAGCGGTGCTGGTGATTTACGACCCGGCCGCGATGTCGTTCGAGTCGCTGTTGAAGATGTTCTGGGAGAGTCACGACCCGACCCAGGGCATGCGTCAGGGGAACGATGCCGGCACCCAATACCGGTCCGCGATCTATTGCGATACCGAAGTGCAATACGCTGCGGCCATCGCCAGCCGTGATGCCTATCAGGCGCAGCTCAAGGCGGCCGGCCATGGGGCGATCACCACCGAAATCCTGTATCCGGCACCGGAGTTCTATTACGCCGAGGAAGAACACCAGCAGTATCTGTCGAAGCATCCGAACGGCTATTGCGGGCTCGGCGGTACCGGTGTGAGTTGTCCGACAGGACTGTGATCCATGCGCTGGGCGGTCATTCGCCGGGCGCGATATCGGTGCAACGCTCCGGCGTGTCGACCAGTCGCCGCACCATGCGGCCATCGTCGGTGTTCAGGGCGCCGTAGCGGCATACCGGGATACGTGCAGGCGGCAAACGGTCGTCATTGTTTCGAGACACCGCAGACATAGATCACTTCGCAGGCGCCCGCGCCCGAGTCCTCGCGCGTGAGCGAGCTGCGCCAGCGCCAACCATCGGGCGTGTCGATCTGCACCAGCCAACCGTCGATGCGTATGCGGTCGCCGGTTTTCACCGCGTCCAGTGCGTCGGCGATGGCTGAATTCGACGGCACCATATGCATGTTGGCGCTACTGCGCACGATGTCGTCCGGCGGAATCGGCGCCTGGCCGCTCCAGCGATAGTGGTAGAAGCGCCCGGACTGGCTGATGTCGAGCTGCGACAGTACGGCATCGTCGCGCATGCGGCCCCAGCCCAGTGCGAGGTCCACCGGCGAGAAATCGGCTTCGCGACCATGGTCGTAATTCTCGCGCGACAGCACCCGCGCGGCGATGCTGAAACCCGCCAGCGGCTTTGCGATCGCGTTCGAGAGCTGGAATGGCGGCATGTTGCCAGGCGCGTCGCTTTGCACGGTGCCGTCCTCGCCCGCGAGCCGCGACGGCGGCAGGCAGCCGAGCACGGGCTGGCCGTTCGCTGCGGTGAATGGTGCGGAGGCGCTGGAAGGCGACGGTGGTGATGCCAGCCACCAGGCCGCAGCGGCGATGGCGACGAACAGCAGAAGCCAGCGGAGCATGGACGATTCCGGACCGGGACTGGTTCCAGTTTAGCGCGCGCTTCCGCAGCGAAGGCGGGTCAGGCGAAGTCCTGCAACAGGGTTTCGCGCATCGTGTCGGGAACCCCGACGCTGTGCGGCATGCGCGGATCGTCGATACCGAAGTGCAGCGCCGCCCCAGCGCGCAGCGCAGCGATGGCCTCCGTGCTGAACGCGAAGCGCAGGAAATGCACGGCCGAGGTCTTGCCGTGATCGCTGCGGTCCGTGTCCTCATCGGCGTGCGCGGTGGCGCGGCCGTAGCCGGCGACTTCGGCATACACACGGTGTTCGATGCCGCCGAGCCGGGCCAGTTCGCGACGACGCACGTCCACATCGGCGTATTCGATCAGCATGGTCGCCTTCAAATCGTGACCGCCGGGAACCAGCGGGTTGTAGGCGTCGAG
>JANLSB010000749.1:0-4473 GCA_031362125.1 Lysobacterales bacterium
CCAGGGTGACTCTGATCTGGTTGGCCGAGTCCACGTAGGCGTAGGTGCTCTGCACGGTCAGCGCGTCGTTGCCGGCGGCGCTGCCGGCATCGCGGCTGAGCACGCTGAGCAGACGGCCCATGCCGTCGTAGACGTACTCGGTAATCTCGCTGCCCGCCAGCGCGGAGCTGTCGGTGCGCGCCGCGCCGCGCGAGACGATCTTCTGCAGCAGCTGACCCTGCGCATCGTGGCTGTAGCGGGTGATGGTGGCGCCGACATCCAGTACACCATTGCCGGCAGCGTCGCCGCTGACGGTGGCGTACTCGACGGTCTGCTGCAGGCGACCCTTGGCATCGTAGGCGTAGGTGGTCAGCGCACTGGCGGCGCGACGCATCGCCACGGCGTCGCCGGTCCAGGTCAGCAGGGCCGCTTCGGTGTACGCGCCCACATACACGGCGCCGAGATAACGACGTTCCGATGCAAGCTCGCCGATGCCATTGCCGCTGCTGGCGTAGTTCAGCTCGCGCACTTCGCCGTTGGCATTGACCACGAAGCGCAGCCGGTCCTGGGCGTCGTAGACGTACTGGGTGGTCAGCGCGCCACTGGGCAGGTTGGTGGTGCCGATGTGAGTCGGGTCGAGGCCATCGGCATCGGCGACGGTGTAGCGGGTCTCGGTGAGCACCTGGTTGCGGGCGCTGTAGGTCCAAACGACAGTATTGCCGAGCAGATCGCGCTGCAGGATCCGGTTGCCGGCGTTGTCGTAGCGGAACACCACGTCGACCTGCGCGGCGCCTGCGCTGGCGCCGGTCATGGCGTTGCCGGTGATGCGGGTGACATTGCCGGAGACGTCGTACTCGTAGGCGGTCTTCGTGCGCATGCCGTTGACCGCCGGCTCCAGCACCGCGGTCAGGCGTTTGTTGGCGTCGTACTGGTAGGTCCAGGTGCGGCCGGCGTTGTCGACCACGTCGGTCGCGTTGGCGGCATAGGTGAAGGTGAGCGTGCGCGCGGACGCATCGCCGGCACTGCCTTCGGTGACGGTCTTGATCCGGAACCCGCCGACACCGTCTGCTTCGTAGGTATAGGCGGCGGTGACGCCATCGCTACCAGTCACCTTTGCGATACGCAGGTCGCTGGCGCTGGCGGTGACATAGTCGTAGGTGGTGCGGAACAGCCGGCCATCGTTGAGCGCGGCGTTGGCGTCCCAGGTGTTGTCGGCGGCGTTGTCGGGGGTCAGATCGGTCTGCACCCAGGCCAGACGTCCATAGGCGTCGTAGCCGTAACCGACCTGGGCCTTGAGCACGCCGTTCTCGCGGGTACTGACCGAGGCCAGTTGCAGGCTCGTGCCGACATAGACGTAGACGATGGCGTCACCGTTGGCCGACCCGTCGACCGCACGCACTTCGGAGACCCGGGCCTGGGCGTCATACAGCACATCGAACTGCGCCGGCGCGGTGCCGTCGCTGCGCAGGTCGCGGATCGACAGCAGCCGGCCCAGCTGGACGGCATCGGCATGGCTGGCGTAGACCTCTTCGCGACGGCTGCTGCCCTCGACCAGACGCCAGACCGAAGTGGCGGCGTCCCAGCTCAGGGTGTCGTGGGCGCCCTCGCCCTCTGCTGAGGCGTACGACGTGGTGCCGGCGATGTTCCAGAACGTGTAGACATTGCCGTCGCCGCGCTGCACGGTGACCGAGCTGCCGGCAGCGCCGAGGGTACCGGTGAGCACCACGCGGCGTTCGTAACCGGTGATCCAGCCGTCCTGACCGGCGTCGGCGAGCAGGCCGCGGCTGTTGTAGGTCCGCACCGCAGCGGCGCCGAGTCCTCGCGCCACCAGACCCTCGTCGAAGCCCTGCAGCACCAGATTGCCGGTGGCCGCGTTGATGCTGAAACTGTCGCGACTCTGGCCGAGCCGGGTCGAACCCGTCCCCACCGGTGAATCGAACAGACCAAGACCGCTACCGGTGAAAATCGCGACCATACCGCTGCTCCGTTGTGTCCAGGGGGACAGGCATTGCTTTGCCCATTCCTCACCTATCCGGAGTCCGAGGAAACTGTTTAGTCCCGATTCACGAAATTTTCGCGCCGCGGCGGCGACGCCAACCGATCCCGGCAGGGCAGGATGTGAGCGACGACAGAGAAGATGGATCGCCTCCACGAATCGGAACCGCTGAACACAGGACGGAGGCGATCGTCCCCGTCACCACGTAACATAAGACCGCCCCATCCCCTCCGGAGAGTCAACGCATGTCGAGAAGCCAGGACCCAGCGCTGCGTCTGATGCTGGTCGATGACAGTGTCGAGGAGGCCGAAGGCATCGTCACCGGTCTGCGCAACGCCGGCATCGCAGTGCGCCCGCTGCGCCCGACCACCGTGGACGAACTCACTACGATGCTGGTCGCGCAGCAGGTCGATCTGGTCCTGGCCGCCCATCCCTGCCGCAGCATCGCGCTGGCCGACGTGCAGCAACAGGTTCTCACCAGCGGCAAGGACATCCCGCTGATCGCGGTGGTCGAGGACGTCGACACAGACCGTTTCTCGGAACTGCTCGGCGGTGGCGTGCGCTCACTGGCACTGCGCCACAAGCCGACGCAGCTGCTGGCCACCGTTCGCCGCGAATGGGCCGATCTCGAAGCGCGCCGCGCCCAGCGCCGGCTCGAAGCCCAGGTCCGCGAGACCGAGCGCCGCTGCGATGCGCTGATCCAGTCCTCCCGCGAGCCGATCGCCTACGTCCACGAAGGCATGCATATCCGCGCCAACGACGCCTATCTCGAAATGTTCGGCTACGAGTCGTTCGAGGACATCGAGGGGATGTCGCTGCTGGATCTGGTCGGGCCCAAGTACGTCGAAAATTTCAAGCAACTGCTCAAAAGCATGAGCAAGGGCGAGCTGCCGCCGCCACGCTACGAACTCGAAGCGCGCGACATCGAAGGCAACGCCTTCCCTGCGGTGATGGAATTCACCCTGGCCCAATACGAAGGCGAAGCCTGCCAGCAGGTGATCTTCCGCCGTCAGGAACAGGCGGTGGATCCGGAGCTGGCGCGCAAGGTCGAGGAACTGCGCCAGCGCGACCAGGTCACCGGCCTGCTCAACCGCCCCACCTTCCTGCATGCGCTGGAAAGCGCCGTGGCCGATGCCGCCACCAACGGTACCCAGCACGGTCTGCTGCTGATCGAACCCGACCATTACCAGCGGCTGCTGCATGAGATCGGCCTGGACTCGGCCGACACCATCATGGCCGCAATCGCCGAGCGTCTGCGCAGCGAACTCGACGAGCATGCGATCGCCGCGCGTTTCTCCGAAAACAGTCTCGCGGTGCTGCTGCGCAACAGCGACCACGCCGCCACCGCGACGCTCGCGACCCGCATCTGCAACACCTTCGCCGCCGAAGTGTTCGCCATCGGCCAGCGTTCCAGCGTGATCACCGCCAGCATCGGCGGCGTGCAGATCAGCGAGAAGAACGCCAGCGTCAGCCAGTCGCTGGCGAAGGCCAGCCAGGGCGTGCAGTCGGCGTCGGGCATCGGCGGCAACCGGCTTGAACTGTTCGATCCCAACGCGGTGGATCGCGCCGAAGCCGAGCGCATCCAGGCATGGGTCGAGCGGCTGCGCGAAGCGCTCGATCAGAAACGTTTCGTCCTGCATTTCCAGCCGGTCATCAATCTGCAGGGCGACAATCAGCCGGTCTATGACACCTTCTTGCGGCTCGACGCCGGCGACGGCGACCTGATCTCGCCCAGCAACTTCCTGCAGATCGCCGAAGACCACGGCATGCTGGAACTGATCGACCGCTACGTGGCGGAGCGCGCGATCGAACTGATCGGCCAGCGCGAACTCGCCGGCAAGCCGGTGACCCTGCTGATCAAGGTCTCCCAGGCATCACTGCAGAACGACGCGCTGCCCATCTTCATCGGCGAGCAGTTGGCACTGCGTGGCGCCTCCGGCGAATACCTCGCCCTGCAGCTGCAGGAAGCCAAAGTCTTCACCCATCTGCACGCGGTGCAACAGTTTGCCGCGGCCGTGAACCAGTTCGGCTGCCGTCTCGGGCTGGAACAGTTCGGCGCCGGCCTCGATTCGTTCCAACTTCTCGCCCACGTGCAACCGCAGTTGCTCAAGATCGACCGCAGCTTCATCGAGGACATTCCGAAAAACCCCGAAAGCCAGAAGCGCGTGCGCGACATCGCGCGCAAGGCCCGCGATCTCGACATCCTCACTATCGCCGAATTCGTCCAGGACGCGGCAAGCATGTCGATCCTGTTCTCGGCCGGCGTCGATTACGTCGAAGGCCACTTCCTGGCCACGGCCGGACCCGATATGAATTACGACTTCGAGTAGGTCGGGCCCTGGGCTCGTCCCAGGCAGAGGCCGGTCGACGACGACGTCCGTGCCGTGCCCACGGCCGGTGGAAACGAATCGAGGCGTGGTTTCGCCGACCCATGATCCGGTTGTTGCAGATGAAACAGGCCCGCCTTTCGGTGGGCCTCTTGTTGTTCGCACGGGAAG
>JANLSB010000751.1:0-2457 GCA_031362125.1 Lysobacterales bacterium
GTGAAGATTTCGCAGTACAACTGAGTCTGTCGAAACGCGACTGAGTCTGTCGAAACGCGATTGCAGAAGCGTCCGTTGATGTCGATGCGCACGATGTTCGACGGCAGCCTGCAGTGGAACCGGTGCAACCTCGCATTGCGCCGGTTCCGTCGTTACAGCGGAACCGACGGCGGCACCGTGATCTGGATCGTGCGGCGCTTGATCGCAGCGGTGTCGCCGACACGCTTGGCCCATTCTTCTTCGGTCGACATCCAGGCCGGCACGCCTGGCGGCAGGTCCGCCATCGGGATATCCGGCAAATCGTCATCGGTGAAGGCGTTGCCGTACAGCGGCGCGGCTGCGGCGTCGGTTGCGCTCAGTACCGCGCGGATGCGCCCGATCGCTGCGTTGTACTTCGTGAGCATCGTTGCGGTGGCGGCGGCGGCCTGCGCGTCGCTCGCGCCGCCGGCGGTGGGCGAGGTGGGGTGAGGCAGGTGTTCGAAATGCAGTGCGGGGCGGCCAGCGGCGGCGGGCGAATCCAGCCATGCGCGCCACGCCTGATTGGCGAGCCCGCCGAACGCTACGACCGCTTCGATCGGACTCTTGTCCAGCACGCCGGCGATCCAGAGATTGCGGTATGCGGTGATTTCCGCGTCGCCGATATGCGCATTGCCAGCCTGCTGACCGAACACGCTGTAGACGTAGGTGTTGAGGATCACGTAACGCCTGCGGATCCCGAGTTTGTGCACAAAGCCCTGCACGCGCTTGCCTGCGTTGCCGACCAGAATGCGGCGCACCACCGCCTCCGACTGTGCGGGGTCCTGACCGATCACCAGCACCCGCGCGGTGCCGTTGAGCCGGCCGCGATGGAAGATCGGGCCCCATTCGGTGCGGAAATCGGCGGTGGGATACACGTCCGCTCCCGGGTAGTTGCGTGCGAGGGTCTTGAACGGGCTGCTGGTGTAGCCGGGGCAGAAGTCGATGGGCATGACGGGTCCTGGTCGTGATTGTTCGATACGACCATCAACGCAATTGTTGTCGGTGGGCGGTCATTGAGCCTTGGTTGACATTAGTCGAGCCAGCCCATTTTGGCGAGCGAAGCTTTGAATTGTGGTGTTTCGCGGACGTTGTCGAAATCCTTGTCGGTGGCAATGTGTTCGCGGGTGGGGAGTTTGCCTGCACCGTGCGAGCGGTCCAGCCACTGCGTCATGTCGTCCAGCTCGCCGCGCAAGGCGTGGATGCAGGCGAGGTTGTAGGCACCTTCGCCTAGTGCGATTTCTTCAGCGCGTAATGCTTTGTCGTAGGCTTTGGCCAAAAAACGTTGACGTTTTATGCCGTTGCAGCGGTCCGCCGAGAAAAGCAGGGCATTGCTCCAGTTGATGAGTGCCTCGGTTATATTGGGTTTGATTGCGAGCGCGGCGGCGTATTTCTTGCCGGCTTCGGCCCATAGTCTGTTGGCATCCTCGTCCGGACTGCGCTGCGCCTGTGAATCAAGAGTAAGGCCCCAGTTGTTCAGCGACTCGTGCTTGTCGGGTTTGATCGCGAGTGCGGCGGCGTATTTATCGCCAGCCTCGGCCCAGAGTCGACGGGCCTCACCGTCCTGGCTGCGCTGTGCCTGATCATCAAGGGCGCTACCCCAATTGTTGAGCGTCTCGTGCTTGTCGGGTTTAATCGCTAGCGCCGCAGCGTATTTTTCGCTGGCCTCCGCCCAGAGTCGACGGGCCTCGCCGTCTGGGCTGCGCTTTGCTCGAGCATCAAGGGCAAGGCCCCAGTTGTTGAGCGCTTCGTGCATTTCGGGTTTGATCGCGAGCGCGGCTGCGTACTTCTCGCTGGACACGGCCCAGAGTCGACGGGCCTCGTCGTCCGGACTGCGCTTTGCTTGCGTATCGAGGGCAAGGCCCCAGTTGTTTAGTGCTTCGTGCATGTCGTGTTTGATCGCGAGCGCGGCGGCGTATTTCTCGCTGGCTTCGGCCCAGAGTCGACGAGCCTCGTCGTCCGAACTGCGCTGTGCCTGTGCGGCGAGGGCAAGGCCCCAGTTGTTGAGCGCATCGTGATGGTCGGGCTTGATGGCAACAGCCTCGGCATAATGCCGGGCCGCTTCTCGAAAGCCCGCCAATGCTGAATCAGGGTTCTCTGCAGGCTTCGCTTGTTTATAAATTTCGTTTCCCGCCATAAATGCGATCGTTGCACGTATGTTGGCTGACAACGCCGCTGATCCAGCGAGCAATGCTTTCACGTCCTGCTCCTGCGCTATGCCCAGGCCGGCGATCTGTTCCGCAGCAGCTTGATCCGCTGACTTTTCGGTGTCGACCAAGGACTGATAGCGCTCAAGTCGCTCCCGGGCGTCTTTCAGCAGGTCGAGGCCGAGATCGGTCGCATCCAGCGGAAACTCCGTGAAATTTCCGACCAGAGCCTGCATATGTTCGATTGGTCGATCCATGAATCGAAACGGAAACAAGTTGAGCTCTTTGGCCAATC
>JANLSB010000768.1:0-1654 GCA_031362125.1 Lysobacterales bacterium
AACCACCCGCTACAAACCCTATTGCAATGGTTTTTCATTTGTCTTGTGGTGGGCATTACGCCCACCCAGCGACCGTATCGAACGAATCACGATTCATCGTCCTCAGCCGCTGACACGGTCTCATTGGCGTCGCGCCCCATGTCCGACTTGGGCTCCGTCATTTCACCGCGCGAAACAATCCCTTGTCATCGCCGGCCGTTCCGCGACGCGGAGGCCGCGCGCATGCTTTGCGCCACATCGACGGCGCCGATACCCCGCATGCGCCGCTCCCCCACGAGGATCGCGTCATGTTGAACCGCTGGAACACCGAAAGCTTCAAACCGGCCGTGCTGTCGTCCGATCGCCCGGTGCTGGTGGATTTCTATGCCGACTGGTGCGGCCCCTGCCGCAGCCAACTGCCGGTGGTGGAAGCGCTGGCCGCCGAACTGGGCGACCGCGCGTCGATCGGCAAGGTCAATGTCGACGAAAACCCCGAGCTGGCCAGCCTGTTCCGGGTCAGTTCGATTCCCACCCTGCTGCTGTTCCGCGAAGGCCGCCTGTCCAAGCGTTACGTCGGCCTGACCGGCGCCGCCGAGCTGCGCGCCGAACTGCTCAGCGCGGAGCAGCCTGAGCGCTGATTTTTCCGCAGTTGTATCCCGGGCGGGATGTGACGTGTCGCCGCCTCCGCCCATTCCTTCATCCATTCCCACGCCGTTCCCATCCCCATCTCTACCGAGATTTTCCCATGAAGACCCAACCCACCCAGCCCATCAAACTCTACCGCCACCCGCTGTCCGGCCACTCGCATCGCGTGCAGCTGTTCTTCGCGCTCGCCGGTATCGACCATGAAGCCATCGACGTCGATCTGATGAAGGGCGCGCACAAGCAGCCCGACTTCGTCGCCATGCATCCCTTCGGCCAGGTGCCGGTGATCGACGATGCCGGCACCGTGATCTATGACTCCAACGCCATCCTGGTCTACGCCGCCATGCGTTATGCCGATCTGCGTTGGCTGCCCACCGACGCTGCCGGTGCCGCTGCCGTGCAGGCCTGGCTGTCGGTCGCCGCCGGCCAGATCGCGTTCGGCCCCGCCGCTGCGCGTCTGGTCACCGTGTTCGGCGCGAAGTACAACGCCGAAGAACTGATCGCCCGCGCCCATGGCCTGCTGACGGTGATGGAGCGCGAGCTGGGCAAGCGCACGTTCCTCGCCGGCGACAGCGCCACCATCGCCGACATCGCCGCTTACAGCTATATCGCGCATGCGCCGGAAGGCAATGTTTCGCTGGCCGATTATCCGAACGTCCGCGCCTGGCTGGCGCGTATCGAAGCGCTGCCCGGTTTCGTGCCGATGCAGTCGACCGCGGTGGGTCTGGCGGCCTGATCGCCTCATGGTCCACCGCCCCGCACTTGCCGCGCTTCAAGGGCGGCAACGTGGCGAGCGCCAGATGGACATCCGGCGGAACCAGTTCCCGCGACACCGCCCATTTAAACATTCGCACGATGTGCCCGATCCGGGTGTTCACGGTCTTTCGGCACCACACCGGTCGGGGCTTATCCCCGCCTGCATCCCCGTTCACCATCATGTCTCGCACGAGCCGGAGCGAGTTGGGTCCGAACTCCCGAGCGGCGGTGGGGCCGTACGAATTCCGTAGGACCCGCATCGCCGACCTGATGC
>JANLSB010000779.1:0-7229 GCA_031362125.1 Lysobacterales bacterium
CGATGGCATCCTCAAGCAGGTCGCCAAGGCGCCAGTCAAGTTGAGCCAACGCATCGCCGCACGCCTGAAAGTGATGTCGCAGCTGGACATCGCCGAGAAACGCGTGCCCCAGGACGGCCGCATCAAACTCAATTTGTCGAAAACCCGCCAGATCGACTTCCGTGTCAGTACCCTGCCGACCCTGTTCGGCGAAAAAGTCGTCCTGCGTATCCTCGACGGCAGTGTGGCCAAGCTCGGCATCGACAAACTTGGTTACGAGCCGCACCAGCAATCACTGTTCCTCGACGCGATCAAGAAACCCTACGGGATGGTGCTGGTGACCGGTCCGACCGGCTCCGGCAAAACCGTATCGCTGTACACCGCTCTCGGCATCCTCAACGAGGAAGAGCGCAATATCTCCACGGTCGAAGACTCGGTCGAAATCCGCCTGCCCGGCATCAACCAGGTGCAGCAGAACCAGAAACGCGGCATGACCTTTGCCGCAGCCCTGCGCAGCTTCCTGCGCCAGGACCCGGACGTAATCATGGTCGGCGAAATCCGCGACCTGGAAACCGCCGAAATCGCGGTCAAGGCCGCGCAGACCGGCCACATGGTGCTCTCGACCCTGCATACCAACGATGCGCCACAAACCATTTCCCGCCTGATGAACATGGGCATCGCACCGTTCAACATCACGTCCTCGGTGAGCCTGGTGATCGCCCAGCGTCTGGCGCGCCGGCTTTGCAACAACTGCAAGCGCGAGACACAGGTGCCCGAACATGCGCTGCTGGCCGAAGGCTACACTTCCGACGAAGTGCATGCAGGCATCACCATGTACGAGGCGGTCGGCTGCACCGAGTGCACCGGCGGCTACAAGGGCCGCACCGGCATCTACGAAGTCATGCCGATGACCGAACAGATCCAGGCCATCATCCTGCAGGGCGGAAATGCCATGCAGATCGCAGAGGCCGCACAGGTGTCAGGCGTGAAGAATCTGCGTCAATCCGCGCTGCTAAAAGCCAGAAACGGCATCACCAGTCTCGCCGAAATCAACCGCGTCACCAAGGACTAAGCCATGGCCGCATCCCGCACCGCCGCGAAAACCACCCCCCCCACCGAACGTGCGGGCAATCAGATGCCGATGTTCGTCTGGGAGGGCAACGACAAACGCGGCATCAAGATGAAAGGCGAGCAGCAAGCCAAGAACGGCAATCTGCTCCGTGCCGAATTGCGCCGCCTCGGCATTACGCCGACCGTGGTCAAGCCCAAGCCCAAACCGCTGTTCGGTGCCGCTGGCAGCAAAATCAAAGCCAAAGACATCGCCATCTTCAGCCGCCAGATCGCCACGATGATGAAATCGGGCGTGCCACTGGTGCAATCCCTGGAGATCATCGGCAACGGTCAGAAGAATCTGCGGATGAAGAATCTGGTCGAAGCGGTGCGTATCGATATCGAAGGCGGCTCCTCGATCTACGAGTCGATGAGCAAACATCCGGTGTATTTCGATGAGCTGTATCGCAATCTGGTGCGCGCCGGCGAATCTGCTGGTGTGCTCGAAACCGTGCTCGACACCATCGCCACCTATAAGGAAAACACCGAAGCCCTGAAGGGCAAGATCAAGAAGGCGCTGTTCTACCCGGCCATGGTCATCGCGGTCGCGATCCTGGTCAGCTCGGTCATGCTCGTGTTTGTTGTCCCGCAGTTCGAAGACGTGTTCAAGAACTTCGGCGCCGAACTGCCGGCCTTCACCCAGCTGATCGTGAAGTTCTCGCGGTTCATGGTGTCTTGGTGGTGGCTGATGCTGATCATTGCGATCGGCACCATCAGCGCCTTCGTCTTCGCCTACAAGCGCTCCCCGGGCTTCCAGCACTTCCTCGACAAAGTGGTGCTGAAGATTCCGGTGATCGGCTCGATCATGCACAATTCGGCGGTCGCGCGTTTCTCGCGCACGCTCGCGACCACCTTCAAGGCAGGCGTGCCGCTGGTCGAAGCGCTGGAAAGCGTCGCCGGCGCCACCGGCAACTCGCTCTACGAAAAAGCGGTGTGGCGTATCCGTGACGATGTCTCGGTGGGCTATCCGGTGAACATGGCGATGAAACAGGTCAACCTCTTCCCGCACATGGTGGTGCAGATGACCGCAATCGGTGAAGAGGCCGGCGCCCTCGATACCATGCTGTTCAAGGTCGCCGAGTTCTACGAGCAGGAAGTCAACAACGCCGTGGATGCGCTCGCCAGCCTGCTCGAACCGATGATCATGGTCATCATCGGCGTGATGGTGGGCAGCATGGTCGTCGGCATGTACCTGCCGATCTTCAAGCTGGCCGCAGCGGTCGGCGGCTGAGTTCGAGCCCCCGCATCGATGGCATTCCTCGACCAGAACCCGGCCCTCGGTTATCCGATCGCGGCCGGGCTCGGCCTGCTCGTCGGCAGTTTCCTCAATGTCGTGATCCTGCGCCTGCCGAAACGGCTGGAATGGGAGTGGAAGCGCGACAGTCTCGAAACGCTGGGCCAGGGCGATCTCTACGATCCTCCTCCGCCGGGCATCGTGGTCGAGCCCTCGCATTGCCCGCACTGCGGCCACAAGCTGTCGTGGTACGAGAACATTCCGGTCTTCAGCTGGCTCGCGCTGCGCGGCCGCTGCCGCAGTTGCAAAACGCCGATCTCGATCCAGTATCCCGCCGTCGAACTGTTGACGATGCTGCTGGTTGTCGCCTGCGTCTGGCGCTTCGGTTTCGGTTGGCAGGGTTTCGGCGCTTCGCTGCTGAGTTGTTTCCTGGTCGCGATGTCCGGCATCGATGTGCGTACGCAATTGCTGCCGGATCAACTCACGCTGCCGCTGCTCTGGCTTGGGCTCATCGCCAGCGTCGACAATCTGTTCGTGCCCTCGAAAGCGGCGATCGCCGGCGCAGTGCTCGGCTATCTTTCGCTCTGGGTCGTGTATTGGGTCTACAAGCAGCTGACCGGCAAAGTCGGCATGGGCCACGGCGATTTCAAGCTGCTGGCCGCACTCGGGGCCTGGGCCGGTTACAAAGCGCTGCTGCCGATCGTGATGCTGTCGTCGATCGTCGGCGCCATCGTCGGCTCGATCTGGCTGATGACCAAGGGCCGCGATCAGGGCACGCCGATTCCGTTCGGCCCCTATCTGGCCATCGCCGGCTGGATCGTGTTCATGTGGGGCAACGACATCATCGGCGCGTACATGCGCATCTCCGGGCTGCAGTGATGCCATGGCGACAACGCCCTATCGGGTTTACTGCATCGGCCTGACCGGCGGCATCGCTTCGGGCAAGACCGCCGTCGCATCCGCGTTCGAATCGCTCGGCATCGTCGTCGCGGATGCCGATGTCGCGGCGCGCGGCGCCGTCGCCATCGGCAGCGAGGGTCTCGCCGAAGTCGTGGCCGCATTTGGTGCCGATGTACTCGATGACACTGGCGCCCTCGATCGCGCCGCGATGCGCAGACGCGTGTTCGGGGACGATGAAACGCGCAAGCGTCTCGAAGCGATCATCCACCCGCGGGTGCGCGAAACGCTGGTGCGCCGATGCATGCAGGCAGCAAGTCCGTACGCCATCGCCGCGATTCCGCTACTCACCGAAGTCGGCGGCCGCGCCGCCTACCCATGGCTGCAGCGCATCCTGGTGATCGACGTGCCGGTCGATGTGCAGCGCGAACGACTCACACGCCGCGACGGCATCGAAATCACGCTCGCCGACCGGATGATCGCCGCGCAGGCGACCCGCGACCAGCGTCTCGCCATCGCCGACGACATCGTCGTCAACATCGGCAGCCTAGAAGATCTGCAGCGGCATATCGCTGCGTTGGATGCGCGATACCGGACGCTCGCAGCATTTGCGTAGGGTGGGCTCCATGCCCACCATCGCAACGCACAAGTTGTCGCAATCAATGATCGAAGCCGAACCATCCACAAGCAAACCGATTGTCGACATCGTTCAAGCGTCATGCGGCAGGCATGAAGCACACCCTGCGAGGTCTTACGGCGCAGGCTTGCGTTCATCCTTCGCAACCATCCCGCCCTTCATCACAAACGCAACGCGCTCCAGCAAGGTCACATCCTGCGCGGGGTTGCCGGAGACAGCGACGATATCGGCAAATCTTCCGGTTTCGATCACGCCGATGTCGTTACGCCCAAGCGCTTCTGCGGCGTTGATCGTCGCCGCCTGGATCGCCTGCGTCGGGGTCATGCCATAACGCACCATCACCGCGAACTGTCTGGCGTTGTTGCCGTGCGGATAGATGCCCGCGTCGGTGCCGTAAACCATCTTCACGCCAGCCTGATGGGCGCGGCGGAAGTTTTCGCGCTGCAGATCGCCGATCTCGCGGTCCTTGCGCAGGTTGTCTTCCAGCACGCCGTTCTTCTTGCCCTCGGTCTGCGTGTAATCGGTGTTGTAGATGTCCATCGACAGCCAGGTGCCGTACTGTTTCGCGAGGCGGATGCCCTCATCGTCGATCAGGCTGGCGTGCTCGATGGTGTCGATGCCGGCCCGGATCGCGTCGCGGATACCCGCGGTGCCATGCGCATGCGCGGCGACACGCAAGCCCCACATGTGCGCTTCGTCGCCGACCGCTTTCATTTCCTCGTAGGTCATCTGCTGCTGGCCCGGCTCGGTGTTGCGCGAGAACACGCCGCCGGTGGCGCAGATCTTGATGACCTGCGCACCGTACTTGCGGATCTCGCGCACCGATTTGCGCGCTTCTTCGGGACTGTCCGCGTTGAACTGATTCTTCTGATCCATCGACGGCGGAAAATAGGTCGAATCGCAGTGTCCGCCGGTGGCGCCGAAGGCATAGCCGGCCGGGACGATGCGCGGGCCGGTCAGCTTGCCCGCGTCGATGGCCTGCTGCAGGCCGACATCGTTCCATGCATCGGAGCCGACATTGCGGATGGTGGTAAACCCCGCCGCCAGCGTCTTGTGCGCGTTCTCGACCGCGATCACCGACCAGAAGCGGTCGTTGAACTGCAGGTAGTTGTAGCCGCTGTATTCCGGGTCGCTGTCGATGTGCACGTGCATATCGATCATGCCCGGCAGCAGGGTGACGTCGCCGAGGTCGTAGCGCGCCATGTCGGCGGTGACCACGAATGCGTCCTTGCCCTGCGCGACCTGCTTGATGCGGCCGTCTTCGATCAGCAGATGGACGTTTTCCAGCATCCGGCCGCTGCGCACGTCGAGCATGCGCGCGGCGCTGACGACGGATGCGTTGCCCTGAGGTTTCGCGGCCTCCTGGCCTTGGGCTGCGACGCTGGCGGTGATCAGGGTCAAGCTGCAGAGCAGTGTCAGGAGGTGCGGACGGCGCATGGTCGGATCCTCATTGTGAGGTTTTGCGGTGGCGGCGGGAGCCGCGATCGGATCGCGAAAACGTTATCGCAACCGATCGCGCTTTTCTGTAGGAGCGACGGAAGTCGCGACCGGATGCGGAAGGACTTTCTGAAACCCGTCGCGCCTTCCGTCGCTCCGACAAGGGGGCATCATCCGACAGGCTGGAACTCCATCGCCGGCGCCGGCGTGAGCCAGGGCAACAGCCAGTGATCCACCAGCAGAAACGCGAACAGCGCCATCAGGTAGACGATGGAATAGTTGAACGTGCGCATCGCGAAGAATTCATCGGGTGGATCGAGCAGCTTCCACGCATACCACAGGAACACCGCACCCAGCACCAGCGCACCGCCGAGATAGAACAGACCGCTCATGCCGACTGCCCACGGCATCACCGTCACCACCACCAACAGCACCGTATACAGCAGAATCTGCCAGCGGGTGTATTCAACGCCATGCGTGACCGGCAGCATCGGCACCAGCGCGCGGGCGTAATCCTCGCGACGGAAAATCGCCAGCGCCCAGAAATGCGGCGGCGTCCAGACGAAGATGATCAGCACCAGCAGCAAGGCGTGCGCCCAGTCCCACTGGTTCTGCATGCCGGTCACCGCCGCCCAACCTAGCAGCGGCGGCGAGGCGCCGGCGATCCCACCGATGACGATATTCTGCGGCGTCGCGCGCTTGAGCCACGCGGTGTAGACGATGGCGTAGCCGATCAGCGACGCGAACGTCAGCGCGGCGGTGATCGGATTGACCATCGAAATCAGCATGGCCATCGACAGCGCACCGAGAAACACCGCGAACGCCAGTACCTGCGCCGGCTTCAGCGCGCCGGTGGCCAGCGGACGATGCGCGGTACGCACCATCACCCGATCGATACGCTGATCGATCAGATGATTGATCGCCGCCGCGCTGGCCGCCGCCAGCCAGATGCCGATGAAACCGAACACGCTCTGACGCAGCGGCGGCAATCCCGGAACCGCCAGAAACATGCCGACGAATGCGGTGAACACGATCAGTGCCACCACTCGCGGTTTGGTCAACGCCCAGTATTCGCGCATCGGGATCGCCATCAATACGGGCTCACACCTTGGGCCGGCACAGGCGCGCCAGCAGACCGACCAACAGGAACAACAGCACTGCAGCGCCGCCGTTGTGCATCACCGCGGTCCACAGCGGCAGACCGAGCGCGACATTGGCGATGCCCAACCCCACCTGGGCCAGCACGAGCAGACCGAGCATCACGCCGGTCAGCCACAGCCCCGGTGTGCGGATCAGTTTCAGCGCCATCCACAGCAGATACACGAACACCACCACCGCCATCATCCGGTGCGCCAGCTGGATCGCAATGCGCGATGCGCCATCGAGCACACCGCCTTCGTAGTCCACACCAATTCCGCGCCAGAGCACGAAACCCTGGCTGAAATCATGCGGCGGCACCCACCGGCCGACACAAGTCGGAAAATCATTGCCGCAGGCGAGCGCGGCGTAGTTGGCGCTGACCCATCCGCCGAGTGCGATCTGGATGCCGACGATCACGACCGCACCGATCAACCACCAGCGCAGCGCATTCGCACCGGCAATGCGCACCGGGCTGCCGGTGGCGCGCCACGCCATCCAGGTCAACATCGAGAACGTGGCCATACCGCCGAGCAGATGCCCCATCACCACGATGGGCTTGAGCAGCAGCGTCACCGTCCACATGCCGAGCAGCGCCTGGAACACGATCAACATCAGCGTGAAGGCAGCGACACGCGCCAAGTCGTCGTTGCTCCAGCGCACCGCGGCGATCAACAGGATGAGTTCGCCGATCACCGCGCATGCGACTGCAGCCTCATGCATGCCGCGCATGTACAGCGGGATACCCACCGCGATCAAACCGGCCGCCAACAGAATCTGCGCGATGCCGAAACGCCG
>JANLSB010000810.1:0-3311 GCA_031362125.1 Lysobacterales bacterium
GATCGATCGCTGGCTGACGGGCCGGAAGCTGGAGAAGGTGCTGGAGCTGTGGGTGAAGGGACTTGAGGTGCGCTGGTCACGGCTGTACGCAACGCCGCCGCGGCGGATGAGCCTGCCGACGTATCCGTTCGCGAAGGAGCGCTATTGGATCGACACTGCTTCCGGTGCATCGAACGCAGCGATGACAGCCGCCACCCGCCTGCATCCGCTGTTGCATACGAACACCTCCGATCTGTACCAGCAGAGCTACCGTTCGACATTCCGTGGCGACGAGCCGTTCTGCACGGAAGACGGAACACTCCAGCGCACCGCGTATCTGGAAATGGCGCGCGCGGCAGTGGAACAGGCGATGTGCGCGCAGGGCGCGGGCATGATCGAGCTGCGCGATATCGTGTGGGGACCTCCGGTTCCGATCGCGGCGGATCGGCCGCTGACGATCGCGATCGAAGCGATCGATCCAGCGTTGGTCGCCTACGAGATCTACAGCGCCGATGGCGACGAAGACATCGTGCATTGCCAGGGGCATGCGGTCCTGTTGGACGACATGGCGCCGATGTACCTCGACTTGGCGCGATTGCAGTCGGGGATGCGATACGACGCAGGTGAGCTGGTGTACCGCAATGAAGACGCATTGCTTGCGCCTCTGGCGATCTTGCCATCGCTGCGCAGTGATGCCGAAGCGTATGTTCTGCATCCGGCTCTGCTGGCCAGCGCAATGGACGCTGGATACATGTTTGCCGGCCGCGATGCCGCGCCGGTCGCGCTGTCGTCGCTGTGCAGCTTCGCATCCTTGCCAGCGTCCGGTTGGGTGTGGGCGCGCCATGCGCCTGGCGTGCTGGCAGAGAACGGACAGATCGTATTGGATCTTGTCGTATTGGATCTTGATCTCTGCGACGAGCAGGGGTTGGTGTGCGCTGAGATCCGTGGTTGTGCGTATCGGCGTGGTGCATGGCGTGTCGCATCGACTCCTGCCGGGGTTGCCGGAGAGATGGGTGTCGAGGTGTCGATACCGGTTTCGACACCGGCCATGCCGCAGCCGCAGCTGATGGCGCCGATCCGCATTCCGCTGTCTGTCGATCCGCATGCGGTGATGGAATCATCGATATCCGACGTTGCGATCGAGCGCTACAAGCCGTCGGGCATTGCACTGGTCGATCCCGGCCGGACCGTCGCGGCGGAACTGCTGCAGCAGATGATGCCGAAGGACAAGCCGCGGATCGCGCTGACCAGCATGTTGCTGGATACGAGTTCAACATCGGCATCGGCATCGATATCGGGTGTTGCACGCACGTCGGGCGAGGTCAGCGTGATCGATCGCGGCGGCGGTGTCGTCTCGATCGCGATCTTGGCGCAGGAGAATCTGCTGTCGGCCGAGTTGGTTGATGCGTTGCTGCGTGCCTTCGAAGCGGTTCGATCCTCGGAGGCGGTGCGGATGGTGCTGTTGACGGGCACGGACCAGGCGTTTGCCTGCGGCGGCGCCGAGCAGTACGGTCAGGCGCTGTCGCGCCAGCTGCATCGCACGATCGCGTCGTTCCCGTATCCGGTGATCGCGGTGATGTCGGGCGATGCGACCGGTGCGGGCTGGTGGCTGGGCTCGCTGTGCGATCTGATGATCTGCAGCGAAGAGGCGGGTTATGGCTATGCGGCGTCGGATCGTTCGATGCTGGCGGCGCAGGGCCGTTGGCTGCGGGAACGCTTCGGCGATGCGCAGGCGCAGCAGTTGCAGCAGCCGTCGGGTTGTCTGAGCGGCGCGCAGCTGAAGGCGACGGGCTGGACCTGTCCGATCGTGCCGCGTGCGCAGGTGGCGACACAGGCGCAGGCATTGGCGGCGCAGCTGGGAACGAAGTCTGCGGAGGCCTTGCGGCTGTTGAAGGCGCATCTGTCGCGTTCGTTGCAGGCGCAGGTGCTGGCGCTGGACGTTGTTCCGGCGGCGCAGGACAGCCGTTGGCGTTCGACGGCCGAGGCGCGGGTGATCCGTCTGGATCAGCGCGACGTGGCGACGGTGACCGGGCAGCTGTTGGAGGCGATCGCGCAGAGCGAAGCGGAGGGCGCGTATCGGTGCATCGTGCTGTCGAGCGAGGTGGCGCCGTTCGACGGCAGCGAATCGCCGGAGCTGGTGCAGGCGTTGCGGCAGGTGATGCTGGATGCGCCGTTGCCGGTGATTGCGGCGCTGGCGGGCGATGCGCAGGGTCTGGGCTGGTGGCTGGGTCTGAGCTGCGACAGCAGCGTGTACAGCGAAAGCGGTTGGTATGGCGCAGGCGAGCTGTGCGCGGATGCGACGCTGGCGTCGCAGGCCGCGCTGCTGTTGCCGGCGGTGCTGGGCACTGAGCTGGGGCATGAGCTGCTGTTGACCGGGGAAGCGATGTCGGGAGCGCAGCTGAAGCAGCGCAACGGTGGGTTGGCGGTGGTGGCGAGCGATCGGGTGCTGTCGACGGCGCAGTCGCTGGCGCAGTCGTGGGCGGCGCAGTCGCCGCAGAGTGTGGAAGCGTGGAAGCGGACGCGCGCAGCGGCGCTGCGCGAGCGTATTGCGGCGGTGCCGCAGTGGCAGCTGGGCGATGAGGTGTCGCAGCCGACGGCGGCGGGCGTGGTGGCGTTGCAGACGCAGGTGGTGACGGCGACGGCGCAGGCGGACGGCGTGCTGTTGATCGAGATGCATGATCGCGAAGCGAAGAACATGTTCTCGGAGGCGCTGGTGTCCGGTGTGGCGGAGGCGTTCGCGCATGCATCGGCGTTGTCGTACAAGGTGGTGGTGCTGACCGGATACGACAGTTATTTTGCGTCTGGCGGTACGAAGGAGAGTCTGCTGGCGATCCAGGCGGGGACGGCGAAGTTCACGGACTTCAAGATTTTCCAGCTGGCGCTGCAGTGCGAGGTGCCGGTGATCGCGGCGATGCAGGGTCACGGGATCGGAGCGGGCTGGTCGCTGGGGATGTTTGCGGATGTGGTGATGTTCTCGGAGGAGAGTCACTACGTGAGTCCGTACATGAATTACGGGTTTACGCCGGGTGCGGGCTCGACGCTGATGGTGCCTGCGCGTCTGGGCCATGATCTGGCGTTGGAGAGTCTGCTGACGGGCCACGAGTACGTGGGCCGGGAGCTGCGTGAGCGGGGCGTGAAGCAGCGGGTCTTGCCGCGCGATGAGGTGAAGTCGGCGGCGCTGGAGTTGGCGCAGCGGATGGCGCGGAATACGCGCGGCCGTTTGATCGGTCTGAAGCGTCAGTGGGTGAGTGCACTGCGCGCGGAGGTGGAAGACACGTACGCGCGCGAGCTGGCGATGCACGATGCGACGTTCGTGGGGCGTTCGGATACGC
>JANLSB010000821.1:0-4219 GCA_031362125.1 Lysobacterales bacterium
GTCGAGCGTAGCGATACGCATTGAAAACAACTGCAGAGCTTCCACGCTTGCGCGCGGGTCACTTTCTTTGGCGCAAAGAAAGTAACCAAAGAAAACATTCAGGTCCAATTCGAAACTGCCAACTGAAGCGTTGCCGGGATTTTTCGATGAGACGTCCTTGTCTCATCGAAAAACGGCGCACGTCCTGTGCGCCGCCCTCCGGGTCTTCATATGGATTGGCTGCGCGGTTGAGTTGGTGTCGATGGGACGGTGAGCGATGCATCTCTCAAACGGGCTGACTCGTCAGAGGGCGAGAAAACTCAACCTGACCCTTGTTTGATCTGCGGGATCTTTTTTCCACGCTGACGCGCGGGTTACCTTGCTTGGCTAATTACGCCGCGTGCTGCGCGAACGGCGAAGCCGGCACGACGGGCCTGCCTCGAACAACAGCAGAGCTTCCGCGCTGGCGCGCGGGTTACTTTCTTTGGCGCAAAGAAATTAACCAAAGAAAACACTCAGGTCCAATTCGAAACTGCCAACTGAGATTTGGCCGGGATTTTTCGATGAGGCATCCTGCCTCGTCGAAAAACGGCGCACGTCCTGTGCGCCGCCCTTTGGGTCTCCAGATGAATCTGGCTACACCGTAATTTTGGTGCTGGTGGGACGATCCCTACTTCACCAACTGAAGTACAGGCCTCGCACGCGGTACTTCGGCGACATTTGAGCAAGCCGGCAGAATTTCTGCAAGCATCTCGGGCTGTACGCTCAAATGATTTGCAACCGCGTCACGGCCAAGGTTGTGATGAATACGTAGAACGTCCAGAGCCTTAGTGACAATTTCCGCATCCTCCTTCTGGCAAAATGCGTCTTCTGCTTCCTGGATCGCCTCGCCTCGATTTTTTAGCGTTATAACTGCGCTGCGATACTCATCTTCATCCAATAAATTGAGCGACTTTGCTCGATACAGAATCGCGGCCTTGCTGACTTGAAACTCCAACTTCAAGGCTCGAATTCCCGCCCAATCAATACGGCTACCTCGCTTGGGGAAAACCTTCATAAATGTCGATCTAGGCAATAGAAATGCCGAGGCAAACCGATTCGCCTCGGATTCTGTTTTTCGGTCGCCAGTTACATGCCCCTCGTGCAAAACGAGATGGCCGAGTTCGTGAGCAATGTCAAAGCGCATACGGAACGGGCTAGCCTTAGCATCGTTCCGCACAATAACCGGCCGCCGTGATGTAATCGACAGAGCATCAATCTCTGTCGAGGCATCTTTGAAGAAAGCCACAACCGCACCCGCACGCTCCACTACCCGCACCATGTGCGCGATTGGGCCAACTCCTAGGTTCCAATAACGACGGACGCGCTCAGCGGCGAGCTCGATCTCTTCTGCCGTTTGCGCGCCTGATTCATCCGGGAAATCGACATCCGGAAGCTTCACCTTCGTGTCAATGAACTCAACCACTTGGTCAAAAATCGTGCCCATCGCCAGTACCCGTTGCCGAGTGCTGGTCTTGGTCGTCGCCAATTTTCGGAAATGCGCTTGATCCTCAGACAACAATATACCGGCATACTTATAGAAGAATGCCGGCTTGACTTGCAGAGAAACCGCCAATGACTGAACTATCGGGTCGTCTGATCGGGGCTTTGCTTTTCCGGTCTCCAACTGCGACACGTATTGTCGGGTTTTTTCGATATCTATCGCGACGTCGTTGAGTGTCTTGCCCCAAAAATGACGCGCGAGTCGAAGCTGCCCCCCATTAAATGTGTCGGTCACCAATTGCGTCGGTGTGTGGGTTTGCTTCATGGGAATCCCTGGTTGCTGCTACGTCGTCGTAAATAGGAGTCAGGTCGAGCGGTGCAAGTTCGGCCGCTGGCGGGATGTGTTCATCCACCGCGTAGAACGATCGAACCGATTCGCTGTATTGCCACTGCGCGACGACTTCTCTCGTCTGGTTGTAGCCGACAAAAAACACCTGGTGCTCGTCGTCCTCAGTCAGCGCACGCTCCACAATGAATCGCCACAGGTCCACCGACTTGTCGCCGGTTGGGGGTAAGAGCTCAAGCTGGATGGCCTCACTCTCGGTAGGGTTCAGCACTCGGAGTTTGCGAGGATTGAGGTGATCATCCAGAAAGAAACGGACTGGATGTGGCCCAATACCGATCAGCAAATCGTTGCCCCCGTGCATCAAAGTCAACCAGGGGTATCGTCGGGTGGCGATCATCTGTTTAAGCGCATTCCGGATACGGCCCCAAGGCAGTGTGCCGCGCGTATAAGCGCAATCGTGTTCAGTATTGGTATCGAGCAGTGCCTTGTGGAGGACATCCAGCATGAGCTGCGCAACAGTGCCCAAGCGGCCTGGGGCTAACTCGTCTGAGATATCTGAGGGACTTACCAGTTTATGTTTATCCACTTTTCGGTTCCAAATTGCGAATTTGTAAAGCGCATAATTGTTCCGTTCCTAGCGTTTGTCAACCCCCAACAAAAATCGACGGGCGGCTACGGCAGCCAATGGCGTTGAGCTTCGGCGGTAGTGGGGGGTGCGCTACTGGCCGCCGGAGAACTGCGGCTGAAGTTGTGGCTCTGACTGCAACAGACTCAGGGGCGGCGACCTCGCAACACGGTTTGGGGCTAAATGTTGTCGGTTGTTCATCTGACGCTAGCACTCGCCCCCAGCATCCATAACTGCCGCTCGTTTCCGGTCTTCTACAACGAGGAGTTATCTACGTTTTCTTCGTCCTCTTCTGGAACGATATACGGAAAAAAGAAGTCTCGAACGAGGTGTTCGGCAGGCTGGGAAAACAAGGGTCAGGTTAAGTTTCCCCGGCCTTCAACTGGTCTGTCCGTTCAAAGCGCACAGCTTATCGTCCCACCAGCACCAAAATAACGGTGTAGCCGGATTTATCTGGAGACCCATCGGGCGGCGCACAGGACGTGCGCCGTTTTTCGATGAGACAGGGATGTCTCATCGAAAAATCCCGGCTTCGCTTCAGACGGCAGGTTTGAATTGGACGTGAAATGTTTTCTTTGGTTACTTTCTTTGCGCCAAAGAAAGTCACTCGCGCGAAGCGCGAAAGCTCTGCTGTCGCTTGGAGCAAGCCCTTCGGGCCGGCTTCGCCGTTCGCGCCGCAAGCGGCGCAGTGCGCCAAAGAAAGTTACTCGCGCACCAGCGCGAAAAAGATTCCGAGCCTTACTCCGGTAGCGTCTGCTTGAAAAGCAGGTCCCTCGCTGCGCTCGGGATGACAACAAATATCTGCAGCTCGCTCAACTCTCCCGATTCCTCAAAAACCGCGCCATCGACAGATTCCCCGGCTGCGGCATGAACTGTGCCGCGACATCCACAAACCCACGCATCACCGCAATCTCGCGCGGGGTGCGGTTGAGCGCGTCGCGGCTTTCGGGTTCGGCGCCGTCGTGCAGCAGCTGCTGCGTGACCTGCAGCAGGCCGTGCAGCGCGGCGAGGTGCAGCGGGCCGAAGCCGCGCGGATCGCGGACATTGAGGCTGGCGCTTTCGTCCAGCAGCCGCGCCAAACCGGCCAGCACAACCTCTTCGACGCAGGCGGTGCCGGGTTCGGCGCGCGCGCCCAGCAGCAGCAGCAGGGGGGTCACGCCGCCAGCGGCCTGCACATCGGGGTCGGCGCCGGCCAGCAGCAGCGCATCCAGCAGCGCCACCAGTCGGCGGCGGTCGCGGGTGGTGAAGCCGAACAGTGCCGCGCAGTGCAGCGGGGTAAGGCCCTGGGCGTCGGTGGCGTTGATGTTGGCGCCGGCCGCGAGCAGCCGCGTGCAGACATCCGGCAGGCCCAATGCGGCGGCCAGCATCAGCACGGTCACGTCGCCGGGCAGACGCTGTTCCAGGGTGGCGCCGGCCGCCAGCAGGCGGTCGACGATGTCGACCTGACGCATGCTGACTGCGGCCGACAGCGCAGTGGCGCCGGTGCGTGCGGCGAGTTTGGGGTCGGCGCCGCGGCTCAGCAGCAGTTCGACCACCGCGCGATGCCCGCCGCCGGCGGCACGCAGCAGCGCGGTGCAGCGTTGCGCGTCGGTGGTGTCGATCGGCATGCCCAGGTCGAGCAACCGGCGTACCGCATCGGCATCGCCAACGACAGCGGCCTGCGGCAGATCCGACGGACGCAGCGCGCGGCCCGGCAGCGGCCATTGCCGCCAGTCGAGCCAATCAGCCAGATCGCGACGACCACTGGACAGCGCCACACCCAACGGTGTCTGGCCGTCGGCGGCGCG
>JANLSB010000835.1:0-6183 GCA_031362125.1 Lysobacterales bacterium
GAAATCGCCGGAAAAGCACTCGTCCCGGCAAAATCGGCGGCTCATAAAGACTATGTACGTACCAAGACGGAGCGTTCTCTGAATCGAGCACGCGAGGCGCGAGGCGATCATGCTAAGTCCGACAGGCTGCTAGCGGCTCGCACGTCTGTTCTGACCCCGACGGTGTGCCGTGGTGCTGGCGTACCGCGCCACGCATGCGAACGGTGAAAAGTGGCACGAGGTCAGTGTCTGGAGGAACTCACTACTGGCGTACTGGCTGCCGCGGTCGGAGTGGAACAACACGCCTTTCTCCACAGCACAGGCCGACAAGGCATTGAGGAACGCCTGCTTCACCGGATCGGGATGTGATTAGAGCGGCGATATGGTCAACATTGAAGCCATGCCGGCGTATCGCGTCAGAGAGGTCAATGCCACGCCGGGTATTCCCGGGCGTGTCGCGCAGCGATTGAACATCAAGCCGGCGCATTCGATCACACCATCAACGTACCGGGCATCCGTCTCCGGTTGCGACTGTGGTAAAACAGGGTCAAGGCATTTCTAAGGAGTGATCTGGATGAGCCGTGGCGATCGGCAGGACATCGAAGTCGCGTTCGACGCGGCGATGCGTGCGTGCCAGGTGACGGTCGCCGACGAGCATCGCGAAGGGGCTCTTTACGTCTACGCGGAGCTGACCCGGATGGCAGCGGCGCTGCGGGTGCCGCGCGAACCGGAAAGCGAGCCGGGCTTCGTGTTCAGGATGGACGACTTCCTGCGCGCGGGACACGACGCGCCGTGAACGAAATGCTGCACACGCTGTCGGTGCGCGAAGCGGGGGAGGCGCTGCGCAACGGGACGTTCTCGTCGCTGGCGCTGACCGAGGCGCTGCTGGCGCGTATCGCCCGCTTCGATGCCGGCCTGAACGCCTTCACCTCGGTGGCCGGCGCGCGTGCGCTGGCCGATGCCGACCGCGCCGATCGCGAGTTGGCTCAAGGCCAGGATCGTGGCCCGCTGCACGGTATTCCGTATGCGCTGAAGGACATCTACGATGTGGCCGGCATCCCGACCACCTGCAACTCAAAACTGCGACTGAGCCATGTGCCGGCCGTGGATGCCGAAGTCGAGCGCCGCCTGCGGCTGGGCGGCGCGGTGCTGCTGGGCAAACTCAACACGCACGAATTCGCGATCGGCGGGCCAGGGTTCGATCTGCCGTTCCCGCCCGCCCGCAACCCCTGGAACCCGGCGCATTTCACCGGAGGGTCTTCCTCGGGTAGTGGCGCCGCGGTGGCTGCGGGGTTCGTTCGGCTGGCGATGGGCAGCGATACCGGCGGTTCGATCCGCTCGCCGGCCTGCCATTGCGGCGTGGTCGGATTGAAGCCGACCTATGGTCTTGTGTCGCGGCGCGGCGTGTTCCCGTTGTCCTATTCGCTGGATCATTGCGGGCCGATGGCGTGGACGGTTGAGGACGCAGCGCTGGGGCTGTCGGTCGTCGCCGGTTATGACCCTGCGGATCCCAGCAGCGTGCAGCGGCCCGCCGTGGACTACGCCGCGGGTCTTGATCAGGGCGTGCACGGGCTGCGTATCGGCTATGCGCGCGGTCTGTTCGCGGACATTCCCGGGGTGTCGCCGGAAGCGGTGGCTGCGGTCGACGATGCCGCGCAGGTCTTCGCGGCGTTGGGCGCGCAGGTGGAGCAGATCGATCTGCCCGACTTCGATCTGTTCAAGGCCTGCGGGCGGATCATCATGTGCGTGGAGGCCTTCGCTATTCACGAGGCCGAGCTGCGCAGCCGCCCGGAAGCCTTCGGCCGCTACACCTTCCAGCGGATCGCGCCGGCCGGCGGGCTGACTGGAGCGGATCTGATGCAGGCCTTCCGTCTGCGGCGGGAGTTGACGCTGGCGGTGGACAAGGTGCTGCGCGATTACGACCTGATCCTGACGACCTGCGGTCTGGCGCCTGCGCCGCGGCTGGACGAATTTCCGCACGACTGGCCGCCGCCTTCGATCGCGGTGGCGGTGCAGACCGTGCCCTTCAACGTCAGTGGACATCCAGCGTTGGCGCTGCCGGCCGGCCATGCCCGCAACGGGTTGCCGCTGGGCATGCAACTGGTCGGTCGAGCCTTCGACGAAACGACCGTGCTGCGCGCAGCGGCTGCGTTCGAGGCCAGTACCGGCGCGCGCCGACATCCGCCGCTGTCCGACAAGCGAGACGGCGAGTGACCCCGCATCGCATCGTCGTGGTCGGCGGTGGGCCGATGGCCACCTATGCCATCGAGCGCCTGGCCGCACTGCTCAGCGCCGAACCGCCTGCAGGCGAGGTGTCGATCACGGTGTTCGAACGCACCGGTGACTTCGGTTCCGGCGAGACCCACAGCGACCGGCAATCGCCGACCAGCGCGCTGAACCGGGTCGCCAGCCAGATCGCATTCGCCGCCGACGAAAGCAACCCCGAAGCCGCCGCGTTGTTGCCGCGTGCACTGCGTCCGACGTTCTATGAATGGGCCAGCGACGAATACCTGCGTAGCGGCGATCCGCGTCTGGCCCTGCGTCCTGAAGACGTGCCGGCGCGTTGTCTGCACGGGCTGGCGCTCAAGGACATGTTTCTGCGCTACGTGCAGACACTGCGCGCCGTACCTGGCGTGAGCGTGCATCTTGAAGCGGCTGAGGTGACGGACATGGAACGCGATGCTGATTCGGCCGAATTTCGCGTGCATGCCAGTGCTGAAGGCAGGCGCTGGACAGTCTCTGCGGATCAGATCCTGCTGGTGACCGGTCACGCGCGGCGACGGCTTGCGCCGCCGTCGACCGCCACGGGTGCACCTGCCGGGCCGGCGACGGCCGCGCGGTACATCGCGCATCCCTATCCGCTGCACCAGCGGCTGGACGAAGCCGCCGTGCCGCCGGGTTGCCGCGTCGCGGTGATGGGTCTGGGGCTGACTGCGATCGATGCGATCCTCTATCTGACTCAGGGCCGCGGAGGCACATTTGCCGACGATGCGGGGCGGCTGCGGTACATCAGCAGCGGGCGCGAGCCCGCCTGCATCATCGGAACCAGTTCCAGCGGCATGTTCACGTGGTGTCGCCCGCTCAATGAAAAGGCGCTCGACGGCACCGCGTTGGGCCATGTGGGCAAAGAGCACCGGGCCGTTTTCCTGACCCCGGAGGCGGTGACGCTTCTGCGCACGCACCACGGACATCCCGCGATCATCGGCGGACAGCGGGTTGACCAACTGGATTTCGATCGGCAGGTTTTCCCCCTGATCGTGCTGGAACTGGCCTGGGTCTACTGGGTCACGGCACTGGGCAGTGATTGTGGCGAGGCATTGCGCGAGGCCGCACGGCCCGCCTACGAAGCATTCCTGCGCTCGCCTGGAGACGACCGCGATGCCGGAGTTGATGCGCTGTTGGCGCCGCTGCTGGCCCACGCCGAGTCCTTGCCGCGGGCGGAACGGGTGCGGCCCTTCGATTGGCGTTCGCTGTTCGACCCGCTGACGGCGCCTGGCGTTGCGGCGGTGGGCGACTGGCAGTCGCGCCTTGTCGCTTTCGTGCAACAGGACAATCTCGATGCGGCCGAGGGCAATCTGCGCAATCCGGTCAAAGCCGCCTGCGACGGCGTGTGGCGCGATCTGCGCGCGGTGTTGGCCCAAGTGGTGGACTTCGGTGGACTCACCGCCGCTTCGCACCGACGTTTCTGCGACGTGTATTTCCGCTACTACACGCGGATGTCGAATGGCACCGGGATGGAGGCGATGCGCAAGATCCAGGCGTTGCTTGAGGCCGGCTTGATCGATGCCGCGATCGGCCCTGAGCCGCAGGTGCAGGCCTTGGATACGAACGGTTTCCGGGTGGTCGGGGCCCGCACTGGGGTGGTTCGCGATGCCGATGTGCTGGTCGAAGGTCGTGTGCCTGTATTCGATCCGGCGCTGGAAGCCGGTCCGCTGTATCCCAACCTGTTGCGTCGAGGCCTGATCCGCCATTGGCGCAATCCCGGTGAGGACGGCGTGGACTATCTTCCTGGCGCGGTCGATCTCAGCCGCGGCTTTCATCCATTCGATACCGATGGCGTGGAGGACACCCGGTTGACGGTGCTCGGCGCGCCGGTTGAAGGTCTGGCCTTCTTCCAGCTCAGTGCCGCCAGACCGCAGTCGAACAGCCCGATCCTCAACAATGTGGTGCGCTGGGCCAATACCGCCATCGATATCCTCCGCGCGGCGCAGTCGCCGCAGCGCAAGCAGACGGCAAGCGGCATGGCGCGGGGCGTCGACCAAAGCCGGGACTCCGCCGCAGCCGGGCAGCTGCAAACGTAAACCGTCGGATCGGCGCACAGGGAGTCGCGTATGCCACTGGCTATTGCTTCGTATCAGCAGCTCACTGCGCTGACCGACGGTCGCGACGTCCTGTCACTGGCCTG
Organism: Lysobacterales bacterium; assembly: GCA_031362125.1. Classification (GTDB taxonomy): domain Bacteria; phylum Pseudomonadota; class Gammaproteobacteria; order Xanthomonadales; family Xanthomonadaceae; genus Lysobacter_I. The sequence continues at coordinate 4,385 of JANLSB010000835.1, forward strand.
GACAGTGGACGAGCAGGCCTGTCTCTCGGTTGATCTGCATGCACTGCTGGCGGCGGTGCTGCGCGATGAGGCCGTCGACGCGGCGCTTGCGGGCGTCGAAGCGGCGGGCGTCGACCCCTACGGCGAGATCGCGCTGAGATTCCGGCTGGAAGCGGGGCTGTGGCCGGATCTGGGCGACTGTGGCATCACCTGCGGCGCAGGCGTCAATTCGCTGCTGCACAATCTTGCCAGTCTGGCCCGACACGGTTCGGCCTATGTGATCGGCGACGCCTATCCCGACTATCCGCACTGGTTCGCCTGCAATGGTGGAGCCTGTCATGGCGCAGCGGTCGTCGGCGACGTGTCCGCGCACATCGACCGGATCAGGCATCTGGGCGTGGCCGTGGTGCTGATCGACCGCCCCAATCTGGCCGGCACTGATCTGGGCCTGGATGCACTGCGCGGCCTGGCGCTGGCGCTGGCGTCGCAGGGCACGCTGGTGGTCGTCGACGAGTCCTACGCCAACTACCTGCCGCCGCAGGACAGTGCGGCGAATATCGTCGGCACCACGCCCAACCTCTGCGTCCTGCGCGGACTCTCCAAGGCCTACCAGCTGGGCAGCCTGCGCCTGGGCTATGCCCTGGCCGGCAGGGCCGCGCATGCGCAGGTGCGCAGGGCGGTGGTCCCGCACCAGGTGTCGGCGCTGTCGCTGCGCCTGGGCGCGGCGGTGCTGGCGCTGGGCGACATCGCCGCGCCTTTGCGCGCGCGGGTGGCGCAGAACAAGCCGCAGATGCTTGAGTTACTGGGGGCGGTGGGCATCCCGGCATTCTCGACATCGCCATGGCTGCCCTACGTGTTCCTGCCGGGTGTCGGCGATGGCGTCGACGCACCGCCTGGTATCGACGCCAGGCATTGGCTGGAAGCGCGCGAGCTTGTGGGGAAGCGGCAGCCGTTCTGGTCTGCATCGAGTGGCGAAATCGCCTATCGTTACCGATTGAGCGTTCCGTTGGAGGCGTCCCGCTGGGAGCGCTTCGAGCGCAAGTTTATTTCGCCCTAGATGCATGGACCCGGTGACGATGGAGTTTCCCGATCTGCTTCCCGACGCTTCGCAGTGGCGCGCCCTGACCGTATCCGGCCAGAAAAGCGCGCTGTTCCAAGAGGACCTGTATTTCCGCGAAACCTGGGCCGAATGCGTGGCCGAATGCGGCGATGGCCTATGCGATGCGCTGGCCCCGATCGCCCTGCTCTGTGCGAAACCCGATGCTGTGGCCGGCCGTCGGCTGCGGCCGATACTGGACTATGCGATCGAGCATGGTTTCGCGCCGATTGGCGTGGCCGAGTACGCACTCACCCGGCATTCCATGCGCCATGTCTGGCGTTACGACTGGCATGTCTACCCAGCGGACAGGCTATCGTTCTCGACCGTCTGGGTCGGCGCTTCGCCCAGTCTGATGTTGGTGTTGGAAGACCGTGCCCCGGAGACGGGCGTGCCCGCATCGGTGCGCCTGGCATCGCTGAAGGGCCATGCGCTCGCCGACAAGCGCCGCCCCGGCGATATGCGCACACGTTTGGCTCCGCCCAATACCGTGCTGAACTTCGTGCATGTGCCCGATGAACCTGCGGATATCGTGCGCGAGATGGGGATCCTGCTCGAACATCCGCAGCGCATCGCCATCCTGCGCGCGATCCGCGATCTGCGCGGCAGCGATGCTTCGGCGCAGGCGCTGCAGGCGATCGAGTCCCTCTATGCGCGGCATGCTGCGCACGACCTGGATGCCGCAGCGTCGCTCCGGCGGCTTCAGGCGGCCGGCATGGTGGTC
>JANLSB010000852.1:0-3239 GCA_031362125.1 Lysobacterales bacterium
CAGCGAGAATGGCACCGACCGGGTCGCTGCTGCCCAGATCGAGCAGGCGGTCGAGATCCACATGCGACAGATTCGGGCGCGCAGCATCGTGGACAAGCACGAAGGCGTCGGCGCGCACGGAATCAGGCAGCGCATCCAGACCGGCCAGGACCGAATCCGCGCGTTCGGCACCGCCGATGCAGGTCGTCACCGGTTTGCCGGCTACCGCTTGGCGACCACGCCAGTGACGATCGTCCTCGGCCAATATCACCATCACACCGGAAATCGATGGATGCGAAAGCAGCACGTCAACCGTGTAGTCGATCAAAGGTCGGCCGGCCACTTCGAGATACTGCTTCGGCAGTTCGGCGCCGAAACGGGTGCCTCGACCCGCCGCCGGCACTACCGCCCAGGTCATGGCGAAGTGTCCTCGTCATCGGCCGGCACCGGCGGTTCGACTACGCGATAGAAGGTTTCTCCGGCCTTGATCATGCCCAGTTCGCTGCGCGCGCGCTCCTCGGCTGCGGATTCGCCCGATTTCAGGTTCTCGACTTCCGCCGCGAGTTGCTCGTTGCGTTGCTGCAGACCGCGATTCTCCACAGTCTGACGCTCCACCTTACCCTGCAAGGAAGCTGCGGCATATGCACCGCCTTCACCGAACCACAGCCGGTACTGCAGCCACGCCAACAGCGCGACCAGGATCAAGGCAAGCATCCGAAGCGTGCGCATTCCGCCGGTCATGGGCAACGCATCAACCGCATTTCAACGACAGGAAGGCCGCACGGCCGGCGTACTTCGCCCCCGCGCCGAGCTGCTGCTCGATGCGCAGCAGCTGGTTGTACTTGGCGATACGTTCGCCGCGACACAGCGAACCGGCCTTGATCTGGGTCGCGGTGGTCGCCACCGAAATATCGGCGATGGTGGTGTCCTCGGTTTCGCCTGATCGGTGCGAGACGATCGCCGCATAGTGCGCGGCATGCGCCATCGCGATCGTTTCCAGAGTCTCGGTGAGCGTGCCGATCTGATTGACCTTGATCAGGATCGCATTGGCGACGCCCCGCTCGATGCCCTCGCGGAAGATCTTCGGATCGCTGGCGAACAGATCGTCGCCGACCAGTTGGATCTTGCCTGCCAGGCGCTCGGTCAGCAACTTCCAACCGGCCATGTCATGTTCGGCCATACCGTCTTCGATGGTGATGATCGGGTACTGGCGGCACCAGTCGGCGAGGAAGTCGACGAACTGCTCGCTGGTCAGGCGCTTGCCTTCGCCAGTGAGGTTGTACTTGCCGTTCTCGAAGAATTCGCTGGAGGCGACATCGATGCCGAGCTGCACGTCTTCGCCGGCCTTGTAACCCGCTTTGCCGATGGCTTCGAGCATGGTGTCCAACGCTTCGGCATTGCTGCGCAGGTCTGGCGCGAAACCGCCTTCGTCGCCGACCGAGGCGCTCAGGCCGCGACTTTTCAACACTGATTTCAGCGCGTGGAAAATTTCGGCGCCGCAGCGCAGCGCTTCGGCGAACGAATCGAAGCCGACCGGCAACACCATGAATTCCTGCAGGTCGACATTGTTGTCGGCGTGCGCGCCGCCGTTGATGATGGTCATCATCGGAACAGGCAGGGTGACGTCACGGCCATTCGCGAGGTATTGCCATAACGCCTGTTTGCGCGACGCAGCCAGCGCATGCGCGGCGGCCATCGACACGCTCAACAGCGCGTTCGCACCGAGGCGGCCCTTGTTCTCGGTACCGTCGAGGTCGATCAAACGTCTGTCGAGCCCGACCTGATCGACGGCATCGAAACCGGTCAGCGTCTGCGCGATGATGCCATTGACGTTGGCGACCGCCTTCAACACACCTTTGCCGAGATAGCGGGTCCTGTCGCCATCGCGCAGTTCCACCGCTTCTCTTGAACCGACAGAAGCCCCGGATGGCACCGCCGCGCGTCCGACACTGGCATCGGCGAGCGTGACTTCAGTTTCGAGCGTCGGGTTGCCGCGACTGTCCAGGATTTCGCGGGCGCGGATCTTGGCGATCGTGGTCATGTGTGGAAAGTGGACGGTATCAAAGTGAGGATTCCAGGAATCCATGGCGCTTGGTCACCGCATCGAGTTCGCGCAGCGTTTCCAAGAGCGCACGCATCTTCGGCAGCGGCCACGCGTTGGGACCATCGCTGAGCGCCTCTTCGGGCTTGGGATGGGTTTCCATGAACAGACCAGCGATGCCGACGGCGACCGCCGCGCGCGCCAGTACCGGCACGAATTCGCGCTGGCCGCCGCTGCTGTTGCCCTGCCCGCCCGGCAGCTGCACCGAGTGGGTGGCGTCGAACACCACCGGGCAGCCGGTGTCGCGCATCACCGACAGGCTGCGCATGTCGCTGACCAGATTGTTGTAGCCGAAGCTGGCGCCGCGCTCACAGACCATGATGTCGTGGTTGCCGGTGGACTTCGCCTTCTCGACCACCGGTTTCATGTCCCACGGCGAGAGGAACTGCCCTTTCTTGATATTCACCGGCTTGCCGGCGGCGCAGACCTTCTTGATGAAATCGGTCTGGCGCACCAGAAACGCGGGCGTCTGCAGCACGTCGACCACGCTCGCCACTTCGTCCATCGGCGTGTATTCGTGGACATCGGTCAGCACCGGCACGCCGATCTGGCGTTTCACTTCAGCCAGCACGCGCAGGCCTTCTTCCATGCCCGGACCACGAAAGCTGGTGCCCGAGGTGCGGTTGGCCTTGTCGAAGCTGGACTTGAAGATGAAGGGAATCCCCAGCGCGGAGGTGATTTCCTTGAGTTGGCCGGCGACATCGAGCTGCAGTTGCTCGGATTCGATCACGCAGGGGCCGGCGATCAGGAAAAAAGGCTGGTCCAGGCCAACGTCGAAGCCGCAGAGTTTCATGGACCTGCTCCTGTAGGAGCGGCGGAAGCCGCGATCGAATTTGACATGGCCATCGCCGGTATCGCGGCTTCCGCCGCTCCCACAAAAAACATCTTCACGCGCTCGCCTCCTTCAACAGCTTGCCGCCCGCCTGCCCTTCATTGACCTTGTATTCGCGCGCGGCGCGGACGAATCCGATGAACAGCGGATGGCCGTGACGCGGCGTGGACAGGAACTCCGGGTGCGCCTGGCAGGCGAGGAACCACGGGTGCTGAGCCTGCGGCAGTTCGATCATTTCGACCAGCAGATCGTCCATCGACTTGGCCGAGATCACCAGACCGGCGTCTTCTAACTGGGTGCGGTAGCGGTTGTTGAACTCGTAGCGGT
>JANLSB010000791.1:0-7133 GCA_031362125.1 Lysobacterales bacterium
ACAGGCAACGGTCAAAATTCGCGCCTTGATGCGCATCGGCAAGAATTTTTCGATCACCACCAAGGGAACGGAAACTCTGGTGAGACGGTTCGGTGTCGTACGGAGCGTTGGCAGCGAGACCAAAAGCGTTGTTTCGATGCGCTGAGACGATCGGTTTGTCATCACAACGCCCTGACGACTCGGCTCGCTTTACCCGGATCGCACCAGTCCATGTCGCAGGGCATCTGCATAGGTTTCTTCGACATCCGCATGTATTTCGACGTCTTTCAGCGAACCCGGCTGGAACAGCTTGGTCTCCGCTGAAACTGGTCTCCGCTGAAACGACCTGGACGCCCTCGATCGGACGGACCAGAGCGATGCCTGCCATCGGTACGCGAACTGTGCCTGTTCGGCTGCGACAGCATCGCCGTTGTCGTCAAAGACTCGGATAATCTGGCCGGGGCATTCCGTGATTCCATCTCGACAAGGTCGATTGGCCGCAGTCAGGTGTCCGGTGGTTTTTTTGATGCGCAGGATCCGCTAGCGGGCAGTGGCTGCTTCGATCGGCACCATCACCTCATTTCGCCGCAGCGGCCCAAGCGTCCACGGCGGGTTGTACTGGGCGAGCGATGCCTGTCCGGTCGCTTTGAGACCTCGCTTCGCCATCCACTGTTCGAGTTCGGTGCGTTTGCGCTTGAAGTCCTGATCGTTCGCCCAGCCCGAGAAGCGCACGACAGCCATGCGTACCGCAGGCGCGAGGCTCAACTCGACGCGCGGATCGTTGGGTCTGGGCAAGGTATCCATCGTATAGCCCGATGGCATGGTGAACCTGACGATCCAATCGTTGCCTACTGCGGTTTGACTCACCGGCGAGGTCATCGCGATCTTCTCGCTGACAGGTGGCGATTGCACGACTGGCGCGGTCATCGCGATCTTCTGACGACCGGTATTGCCGCCGAAGATATAGCCGGCGAGGATGCGGAAGCCCGCGCCTGATGCGTCCTTCCTGTCGCCTCCGACTCGGGCTTCCGCCACCAACTGCGTGGCGTATTGCCTCACTTGAAAGGCACCGTCGTCGATGACGACAGTGAATGCCGGTTCTTCTGTGGCCATGGCGGTATTGCCTGTAAGGAGGAGAAGGGCCAAGAGCGCGAACGCAAGTTTTTTCACGATTGATCGCCTGATCTGCAAGCAGGCGGGAAGTATGCTGCAAGTGGGTTGCGCCGGGTTGCCGGCTTGGCATTCATGGTGGTTCGTTCAGGATGACGCGAATCGACACTGCGATCAGTACTTCCTGCTCGTGCCCGATGAAGCGATGGCGGCCACAGTCAAAGCCGATGAACGTCGCGTTGTAGCTCCGCGATGCGGTGTACTCGGCGTTTGCACAAGTGCCGTCGTCGTCAGGATACTGGTCAGCTGCGCGGCGCACGGATCTTTGCAAGGTCGCTAGGCTTCAGGTGAGTTGTCGCCTTGATTTCAAGGTGCGGCCCATCGGAGCGAATGCAGACCGGCAGGATGTCGCGCACCAGCCAAAGCTTGCTTCGGCTCGAAGAATGCAATATCAAAGTTCAGCGACACCGACCACGTAATTCTCTCCGTAGGCCTTCGCGCATTTCGGGCAGGTGGTGTAAAAGAACCAGATCGATTTTGGCTCGCTGCCGCGGGCGCGGACAAGATCGGTCATGTCCTTGTGCCATTGGCCGGCGTTCTTGTAAGGGCCTTCGAACACCTTGGTGATGAAATCGCCCGACAGTGTCGTCATCTCTTCTTCCGTCACGGCCTTGGGGACAGCGAACAGGTGCTCGCCTGCGAAGGCCGATGTGTCGCGCGAAAGCACGATGTAATCGGATGCGTCCATGGCACCGGCCTGTTCGAGATGCGCCATCACGCGGGCGAAAACCTTGCTCATATTGAGCGGAACATGCATCAGGCTACGGGTGGTGGCGCGAACGAAACGCTTGTCGCGGAAGTGGAGTTCCTGCGCGTCCCAGCCTTTCGGGTTGAACTTCGGGCAGCACCCGGTGGTGTTGACCGAAATGTCATACGGGGGGAGCGAATTCGTTAGCATGGCCGATGACTCCTCTTGAGGTCAGACGAGCTTGAAGACGCGTCGATCGATGATATTGAAGCGCAGGGTCAAACATGACTCACTGCTACAGCAGTGATGTTGACCCAGATCAAACCAAGTCGAAGATTGCCATTGAATATGGGATTTCTGCAGCTTCAGATTTGACGGAAGTTCCTGATCGATGCCACTGCCGTCGTTTCCAGAACGTCGCGTCGGGCCATCGGGTTTCGATGGCATGGAATCCCGCGAGATGCTCGCAATAGACACGGAAGATCTCGCGCAGATGAGTGTCGTAGCGGGGGAGCGCTTCGCAATCTCCGCGCAGGGCATCCAGCACTGAATGCGCGGCCCGCAGGCCGGTATACAGCGCATTCGAGATGCCTTTCGACGACAGCGGGTCGAAGGCCAGAGCGGCGTCGCCGACGGCGAGCCAACCTGTTTCCCCCGAATCCATGCCTGCAGCGCGATCAAGACGACTGCTGGAGGCATCGGCGCCACGCGGCGCGGAAGCAGGCGCGTAGTCGTGTTGGCGGCAAAGCGCATTCAGATGCGTGGCATCCTGCAGTGCATGCCAGAGACCGTCGCGGGTCAGCAGCGTACGACGATCGACGAGGTCGGTATCGCCCAGGAAGACGACCAGCCGTTCGCGCGATGGCAGCAGCACGCTGTACCACCAGCCGTGTTCGACCGCTTCCACCCAAGTGCGTCCGTCCTGGTCGCTGTCCGCTTGTGTCGTGTGCTTTTGTGCAGCAAGGCGCATGTGGAAGGCCAGCAGCGCATCGTGCTGGGTGCGCGTTGCGCCGAGCTGTCGCGCCAGCGTCGCAGGCCGGCCGGTGGCGTCGATCAGCCAGCGGCATCCGATGATCGACTCCGTGGCTTGCGTGCGCAGTTGCAGACGGTGGGGCATGCCGTCGGAGGCTGCAGAGCACAGCGCAAGCTTCGTATCGCGCACCACCTCCGCGCCCGATGCCTGCGCGTGTTCGAGCAGCGCGCCATCGAAACGCATGCGGTCGAGCTGCAGGCCGTGACCGTCGAGCTGGAACATGAAATCGTTGGCGTGCGGCGTGTCGCTGCCCCAGAACGCGAACGTGCCTTGGCTGACGCGATTGCCGTCGGCGAGGATGCGGTCGAGCACGCCCAGTTCCCGAAGCAAATGACGCGCTGACGGCGGCAAGCCTTCGCCGACTTTGAATCGATGTGCGCCACCGGTATCGGCCAACAGCACGCGAAGGCCGGCACGCGCGAGCATGCACGCGGCGGCGGCCCCGGCTGGGCCGCCGCCTGCGATCGCGACGTCGTACACGTTCGCGCGCATGCGTCAGTCGTCGTTCCTGCGACGATGACGGACCGGCAGCGGCGCCTGTTCCGCATCCTCCCGGTTGTCGAAGTTGGCGCCCTGCGGCAGTGGACGCAGTTTCGGATGCGCCTTGGGATGCGCTTCGTCGGTCATCGCGGCTTTCAACATCGGTTTGGCGTGTGCTGCCGCACTCATGCTGGAGGCATCCGCCTGACCCACGTCGGGGCCATACGACGCCACCATCATCGTCGTCGGGAAGGCGGGATCGCCTTCGACGCCGGGGCGCACTTCGACCAGACCCATCGAGCCGAAGATCCGCACCATCTGCTCCATCTGGCCGGCGGTGGTGCCGTGCAGCGGTTTGTTCCAACTGGTGCGATTGCTGAAGGCTTCGATGCGCCGTGACATCGGCTGCGCAGGATCGATCACGATCGCGTAGTCGTCGGCGGTCAGCACATGATTCGGTACGCGCGCGGGCCAGAAGGTCGGCGCGAACGGGTCGTATGCGGTGTCGTAACCGGCGCGGCAATACGCCGTGTCGGCCTGCCACGGCAACCCCATCCAGCGGTTGATGTCGCCCGGCGACTGCGCGTACAGCGGGCCTTGCGCAGACAGTACCGTCGCCTGATCGAGCGTTTTGCCGTAGCTCGGCTGTTTCACGCCATCGGGGCGCAGACGGATCCGGAACGGTTTGTGATACAGCGTGAGATGCCGCATCGGCCAGGTCATTTCGCAGCCGGGATGGAAGGCGTCGGCGAGGCAGAATTCCAGCGCTGCGCGGTCCAGCATCGCCGGCTGCTGCGCCAGCGGTACTTTGTCGATACTGCTCGGTGGTGCGTGTGCTGGATCCCGATCGGATCTAAAATCACCGTTCATCCAGCGCTGCAGGATGTCGTACTGGGTCTGGCTGACGCTGGCGTTCTGGCGCGGGCTGTCGCCGGCCGGGATTTCCATCGCATCGCCATACACCCAGGGCCACGGCAGCTGATTGCCGTCGGGTGGATTGGGCGGGCGGAAGCTGTTGAACACCTGTCGCCGCAGCTCGGCATTCGGGTCGTACTGCCCGGTGGGAACCGTCGCCGACAGCTGTGCGACGAACGCCGCATTCTCGAAATCATAGCGGCCGTTGTGGCCGAACAGCGTCGCGAATCCCTGATTGACCCACTGCAATCCCGACAGTCGCTGCAGGATCGGATAGACATCGTCGACGAACGAGATGGTTGCGGGTGCCTGCATCCAGCCGGCCTGCACGTACAGGTCGTAGAGCAGGTCATGCATGGTTCGCTCCGATTTGACCTGCGGGGCATAGTTCGGCGGTGCGGTGACCACCCACGCCGATTCAACCGGAATGTCATGGCCTTCGATGTTCACCACGGCCGATACCGGCCCGTCGCAGGTGTCGTCGTACCAGTCGTCGGCATTGATGAAGCCGTTCGGATCCTTGCTGTTGAAGATCGTCGCGCCGGTCGGTGATGCCGACACGCCGTGGCCGCCGAGGAACAGCAGCCGGCCGCTGGCATCGGTCTGCAGTTCGCCGATCTTTACCGGTACGCCGGTGAAGGCGCCCGTGCACAGTACCGGCGCGGTGTTCTTGCCCGAGATGGATTGCGGGCCGGGATCGATCACCAGCGTGTCGCGCGCGACGACCGCGGCGTTGCGCAGAGGCACCGCCACCGTGGCCGCTTCGGGGATGTCCATCGCGATTTCCCACTGGTACCACGCCGCCTTGCGGTTGGCGACATGCACCGACCAGGCGATATCGGCCGAATCGGCGGTGAGCTCACGCACGACCTCGCCGGCGGCGTTGTAGCCATAGATGCGGAACTGCGCGGCTTCGCGCTTCAGCGCGCCGGTGGCATCGCGATAGAAACCGACCGGCTGCGGTGCTGGGTCGGCGACCTGCGGACCAATGTAGAACGCGTCGACGCTGTTGCCGACCCGCGCGATGCCGATGGCGGGATGGATCGCAGCCTGGACGATGCGGGTGTCTTTCGCCTTCGGATAATCCACGCCGGGTGCGTACTGCGGCGGACGCGGCACGACCGGTTCGGCCTGCGGCACGCCGTTGGCGTTGCGGCGGTTCGCCGCAGACGCGCGATACACGACCTTGCGTGCGTCGGCGATGCTGCCAACCGGACTGTGGACGGGCAGGGCGTGCCAGGGGTTGTAGGCCAGATTCTCGCCGTAGGTCGACTGGCCGCGTGCGCCGGCGTCCTGCTGCGGCAGGATCAGCGTGGCGACGTGGATCGGCGGGCTGACAGTCTCACTCCAACGTACGGTGGCGGCATCAAGCGGCATGTCCTGGTCGTTGGTCTGCAATTGCACCATGAATCGGAACCGCGCTTCGCCGCGCTGCAGGCGCGCATGCAGATCGGCGCGCAGATAAAAAGGATCGTTGTAGTCGGGTTCGCCATTCGCAGGTGGCACCGGATCGATCGGTTCGAGTTTGTATTTGACGTAATGGCTTTCGCCGAAGCATGACGGCAACACGCTCCAGTAGTCGCTGACCAGTACCGACGGCACCTGCTTGGCCATATCGTCGAGGATCTGCTTCGTCTTCGGATGCTGCCGCAGATAGTCGTCGCCCTTGCCGTGCAGCGACTGGCAGGTGAATTCGCACATGTCCTTCGCGGTATCGACGAAGAATACGTCGTGGTTCTGCAGGATGAAATCGTGGGTCGTCGCGTCCTGGTCCGGCGTCAGCAGCTTCCCGCCATCGACGCCGAACAGTTTGACACCGATCCCCATCGTGCCCTTGATGTCGGGTCTGCCCGGCTGTACGTCACTGGAGAAACGCACCCAGACCGGATACTCCGACGCCTGCGCGAACACGCCGATGCGCAGCGCTTCGGGCAGGCCCGGCTCGATCGCGAAGCGGCCGTGGGCCACGCCGTGGAGTCGGAGGAATACCGGACGCGTCGCGGGGTCGCGACCGGCGGCCATACCCACACCCTGGAAATAATCGACGAACAGCTGTTTCAGCCCTTCGATCGGGTCGCTGTCGCAGCAGCACGGGCTGGGCGGCAGCGTCGGCGGCAGGGTGATGGGCGTTGCCGCGCAGCCGGTAACGGTGCCGGGCGCGGACGGATCTGCGGTGTTGGACATGTGCTCACTTCCCCTGTTGGACGCTCCTGGAGCGTGGATCCTTCGATGGATCGCAGGTAGTCGGCAGATGACACAGGCCGACCCAGCGATCATCATTCATCGGGCCACAACGCGAAAGGCAGCCCGAACGGGCCAAGCATGCAAGCAATCGACGACAAACAACAGTGCGCGGAGGATGCGTCCGAAAGCGGCCCGTCCACGCATGCCGAAGCCGGATGGTGCGAAACCGATGTCATGTGGATGCATCACGCACTGGCGCTCGCCGCGCGCGCCGAGCGCGAGGATGACGAGATTCCGGTCGGTGCGGTGCTGATAGATGCCGACGGCCATCTGGTGGGCGAGGGTTGGAACCGCAACATCGGCGATCACGATCCGACCGCGCATGCCGAAATCGTTGCGATGCGGACAGGGGGCAGAGCGCTCGGCAATCACCGGCTGATCGGCTGCACGCTCTATGTCACGCTGGAGCCCTGCGCGATGTGCGCGATGGCCATGGTCCACGCCCGCATCGCGCGCGTGGTGTATGCCGCCAGCGACCCCAAGACCGGCGCTGCAGGCAGCGTGTTCGATCTGCTGAGCGACCCCCGCCACAACCATCGCGTCGAAGTGCAGGGCGGGCTGATGGCGGAGGAGGCGGGCGTCATGCTCACCAACTATTTCCGGCGGAAACGCGGTAAACCCCTG
>JANLSB010000012.1:0-4390 GCA_031362125.1 Lysobacterales bacterium
AAACGGAACGAACCCAAGCCGTCGATGTGCACCCGCGAACCGGAATCGAGAAAGCGGCGCACAATCTCGCCGAAAATCTGGGGACTCATTTCTTGCGAGCCTCCTCCGGCTGAAACGTAATCGCCTCGCCCGGCAACAAAGTGCCTAGCCCCGGAATCTCCGCCGGTTTTCCGTCCTTCAGCCGCCGCAGCAACCGCGTCACTACCGCATCAATCTGATCGGCAGCAACGGCCGGGGTTAAGTGCGCCTCGTGAGCGAGGCGTCGGGCAAAGTCTTTTTTCTGCATGACGAGCTTACTGTACCTGACGGATCCACAAAACCGGCCGCCCGATTCGGCCGGTCTACGCCATAACTTGATTATTATCTAATCTTTACGGGGTGATTTCGTTAAGAAAAATCCACGTGAACGGTCTATCGCTAGCATTGATTGCAATGTATATATTGACTTTAACGAGTACAATGCTATCATTTGTTCATGGGTACCGTTACTGTTCGCCAACTGGACGACGAAACCAAAGCCCGCCTCCGGATCCGCGCGGCGCAAAATGGCCACTCCATGGAGCAAGAGGCGCGCGACATTCTGCGTACTTCGCTGATGGCACCGCCGCCTAGTGAGCACTGGGTGGATGCGATCATCCACCTTTTTGGTAAGGAAAACGGCATCGAGCCGGAGGATCTTCCTATCCCCCCACGTGAATACGGGCCGATGACGCGGGTCAACTTCGACGAATGATCATCCTCGACACGAATGTGATTTCCGAACTCATTCGTCCTGAACCCTCTCCCGCCGTTGCCGGATACTTCAAACGTCGCAACCGCGAGGACTGGTACCTAACGGCCATCACAGCGGCTGAATTGCGCTCAGGCTGTGCTTTGCTGCCCGAAGGCAGGAAGCGGGAAAACCTTACCCAACGAGTGGAAGCCATGTTGGCCGGGCCGTTCTTCAATCGAATTCTTGCTTTCGATGCCCAAGCGTCGCAAAGTTATGCCGATGTCGCCGTTCAATGGCGCGCTGCCGGACGGGCCATCTCCTACTTCGACGCCCTTGTCGCTGCCATCGCCCTGAGTAAGGGTGCCACACTGGCCACCCGCAACACCAAAGACTTTGTATTTTGCCGAGTGCCGCTAGTGAATCCTTGGGAGGAAAACTTGCCGGATTGAGGCCTTTCAAGGTACAAGAGAAGAAACGGCGAAACATGTCCCAACAACTTGGCTTCAACCTCACCCCCGACTCTCCCTTCGCCGACCCCGGTGCGCAGCTTCCCGTTCGCCGCGCCTCCCTCGAAGCTGCCGTCGCCAAGTTTCAAGAGCTGATGGCCCAACCCGATTCGCCCATTCGCGCCGTCCATCACATCCCCGCTCGCGTCGCCGAGTTCGCCAACTTCCCCCCTAACCTCGACCCACGCCTCCGTCAAATGCTCGCCGGCCGGGGCATCGAACAGCTGTATTCGCATCAAGCCGATGCCTTCGCCCACATCACCGCCGGCCAGAATACCGTCATCGTCACGCCCACCGCCTCTGGTAAAACCCTTTGCTATAACCTCCCCGTCCTGCAGACTCTATTAAGCGACCCCGCGGCCCGGGCCTTCTATCTCTTTCCGACTAAGGCGCTTGCTGAAGACCAGTTACACGAGTTACAAGCGACGCTCGATACCATCGGCTCCGACATCAAGGCCTTCACTTACGACGGCGACACGCCGCAGGACGCCCGTCGCGCCATACGCGAACGAGCTCAACTGGTGCTGACTAATCCGGACATGCTGCACGCCGGAATGCTGCCGCATCATACCAAGTGGGCCAAGGCTTTCGAGAATCTGCGCTATATCGTCATCGACGAGATCCATACCTACCGCGGCGTATTCGGTTCGCATCTGGCGAATCTGCTGCGGCGGCTGAAACGGGTCTGCGCGTTCTACGGTGCGACGCCTCAATTCATCCTGTGCTCGGCGACCATCGGCAATCCGAAGGAACACGCCGAAGCGCTGATCGAACGCCGCGTCACCGCGATCACCGAATCCGGCGCGCCCACCGGCGACAAGCACGTGCTGCTGTGGAACCCGCCGGTGACCAATCCAGATCTCGGCCTGCGCGCGTCGGCGCGTTCGCAGAGCACGCGGATCGCACGCATGGCGATCAAGGCCGGGCTGAAGACGTTGATCTTCGCGCAGTCGCGGACGATGGTCGAAGTGCTCACCAAATATCTCAAGGACGTGTTCGATCATGACCCGCGCAAACCGCCGCGCATCCGCGCCTATCGCGGTGGCTATCTGCCCACCGAGCGCCGCGACGCCGAGCGCGCGATGCGCGCAGGCCGCATCGACGGCATCGTGACGACATCCGCGCTGGAGCTGGGCGTGGATATCGGCAGTCTCGACGTGGTCGTGCTCAACGGCTATCCCGGCAGTATCGCCGCCACGTGGCAGCGCTTCGGTCGCGCCGGCCGCCGCCAACAGCCGTCGATCGGCGTGCTGATCGCCAGCTCCGATCCGCTCGATCAATACATCGTGCGCCATCCGGAATTCTTCACCAGTGCATCGCCGGAGCACGCGCGGATCGCGCCGGACCAGCCGGTGATCCTGCTCGATCACATCCGCTGCGCCGCGTTCGAGCTGCCGTTCCGCGATGGCGACTGTTTCGGCCCGGTCGAACCGCGCGTCTATCTCGATCTGCTCACCGAAGACGGCGTGCTGCACGCCGAGGGCGCGGTGTGGGAATGGATCGCCGACAGCTATCCGGCAAATGCGGTCAGCCTGCGCTCGGTGGCCGACGGCAATTTCGTGGTCGTCGATCGTACCGACGGCCGCCAGACCATCATCGCCGAAGTCGATTACAGCGCCGCGCCGCTGACGCTGTACGAAGGCGCGATCCACATGATCCAGTCCACGCCGTACCAGGTGGAGCGACTGGACTGGGATGGCCGCAAAGCCTTCGTCACCCGCACCCACGTCGATTACTACACCGACGCCATCGACTACACCAAGCTGAAAGTGCTGGAACAGTTCGACGGCGCGGTCGCCGGCACCGGCGCCAGCCATCACGGCGAAGTGCACGTGGTCCGCCGCGTCGCCGGCTACAAGAAGATCCGCTACTACACCCACGAGAACATCGGCTATGGCCCGGTGAACCTGCCCGACGCCGAACTGCACACCACCGCAGTGTGGTGGCAGCTGTCGCAGCCGGTGCTGGACGGTTTGTTCTCCTCGAAGCAGCACGCGCTCGACGGTTTTCTCGGCGCCGCCTACGCACTGCACCTGATCGCGCGCATCGCAGTGATGGCCGACGGCGCCGATCTGCGCAAAGCGGTCGGCAGCGGCGATGGCGCGTGGTTCGCGGTCGCCGATGCGCAGGGGCGCGGACAGCTGCGACGCAGCGAAGGCGCGCCCGGCTCACCTGATGATCTGGCCGCGTTCACGCCCACCATCTATCTCTACGACAACTTCCCTGGCGGCGTCGGCCTGGCCGAACCTTTGTGGACCCGGCAATCCGAACTCGTCGCCCGCGCCACCGGACTGATCGACGCCTGCGACTGCGCCAGCGGCTGCCCCGCCTGCGTCGGCCCGGTACTCGGCATCGATCCGAAAACGTGCGATGTCACCGCGAAAGCGCATGCACGGCGCGTATTGATCGCACTATCAGCCGCAGCAGAACACGCATGAGCAAGCATCCGCGCTATTACCTTCTCCCGCGCTATTACCTTCTCCCCCCGGGAGAAGGTGGCCCGAAGGGCCGGATGAGGGTGCTTCCGTGAGCGTCGCACTCCATCGCCTCCGCACCCTCCGCCAGCAAACCGGGCAGGGCGCACCCACGCTCGCGCCGCGTGCACCCGCATCGCCCGCAGCCCCCAGACCCGCATCGCAAACCGTCGAAGATCTGCGCCGCCTGCTGCGCGTGCGCGCACCCACGCGCATCGCGCACGCAGCCACCGATATCGACCGCACATTGCCCGGCGACGAAATCGCACCCGGCCTGCGCCTGATCGAAATCAAGCTGCCGCGCGATCCGCTGCCGCAAACACTGTGCGGCGCTTTCGACCGCCGCATCGCGATGATCCCCACCGACAACGTGATGTTCTTCGACACAGAGACGACGGGGCTTGCGGGCGGCACCGGCACCCGCGCCTTCATGATCGGCATCGCGCAGTGGCGATGCGATGCACTGCACGTCCGCCAGTGGCTGATGACCACACTCGGTGCCGAACGCGACCTGCTCACCGCCTTCGCCGACACCCTGCGCGACGACACCATCCTCGCCAGCTACAACGGCAAGAGCTACGACGCCCCGCTGCTCGCCACCCGCTTCCGCCTCGCGCGCCTGCACAACCCGCTCGCCAGCCTCGACCACATCGATCTGCTGTATCCCACCCGCCGACGTTACAAGGGCCGCTGGGAGA
>JANLSB010000796.1:0-2702 GCA_031362125.1 Lysobacterales bacterium
GTCCAGTGGTAGGGTTTGGTGACCGAAACCACCTTGGCCAGGTCCAGCCCCGCCATGCTGGGCGCTGCCCTGGCAGCGGCAATGGCGACGTCCACGCGCGCCTGCGTGACGACCTCGCCCACAGCAAGACCCACAATGCAGCCGTTTTGCGCACCCTTGGTGCGCAGCAGGCGCGTGAGCTTGCGGGTGTCGATCTCGGAGATCGCGACAATGTCGCGCGCCTTCAGCCATTCAGGCAGTGCGATCTGGCTGCGCCAGCTGCTGGGGCGGCGCGGCACGTTGCGCACGATCAGGCCGGATGCCCAGACCTTGCCCGACTCATCGTCGAGGTCGGTGCAGCCGGTGTTGCCGATGTGGGGATAGGTCAGGGTGACCAGCTGACGGGCGTAGGACGGGTCGGTCAGGACTTCCTGGTACCCGGTCATTGCTGTATTGAAGACGACTTCGCCAACGGACAGACCGGGAGCGCCTACGGATTCGCCCTCGAATACAGTGCCGTCTTCGAGGACAAGGATTGCGGTTTCGGTCACGTGGTTCGCCTATGTCGGGCTACATCAGGTTGCACAAAGCCTCGGACACAGTGCGGGACCGGTCCGGGGCGTGAGGGAATCAGGCGAGCGAGAATTGTACCGACGCGACCCTACCTCCGCCAGCAAAATCTCCGCCCGGCGGTGCTGAAACGGCGGCATGAGAGCCGTCGTCTGGCGATCTGGACACGCTCAAACTGACCCAGTGCCGCAATCGCCCCCTACGCCAAAGTGCTCGGGCGTGTCGACGCAGCTATTCCTGTGGCGGTATCGACGACGATGCAAGCACCCGCCCCATCCGGCTGGCGTCGATCTCGCGAACGATAGCGATGTAGGCCCCCGGATCGAGGCTGGCCTCGAATCCGATCCTGAAATGCACTTCGCCGGCGGGGGTACGCGAGGAGTGGATCGAGGACAGGCTCACGCCGTGGCGCTCGAATACCTGCAGCAGGGCCCGCAGCGCGCCCGGACGGTCTTCCGGCAGATGCACGCTGATCGATACCCGCTCGACGAGATCCGCGAGCAGGTAGCCGACGCGCTCGAAGGTGTGATTGCTGTCAGCCAGCGTGGCGGCGTCGAAATGATCGCGGTTGCCCTGCAGGAATCGCGCACGGAAACCTTGCCGCGCAGCATCGTCGCCCTGCGCGATCAGGTCGCGCAGCGCGGACAGCTCGTCGACCAGGTTGTCCAGCATCTCAAGCGCATACGGATTGCCGAACTGGATGTCCTCGTAGATCTGCGGATTGAGCGACAGGATGCGGGTGATGACCGCGACATCAAGCTCGAACGATGCGGAACGCAGTGGCAGCAGAGCCGACGGCGGCCCCAGCTGTTGCGCATGGCTGCGCAACACGCCCGCTTCCGCGAGATGGGTGGCATGCACCATCGCCTGGATCAGCGCCATCGCGCGGTCGTGATAGTCAGGCGTGACCCGCACGCATTCGGCCTGCAACGCTGCGAGCAGCGCCGACAGCCAATCGCGCCAGACATCAAGGCGGGCTTCGCAGATCACCAGCACTTTGCCTTTCAAGGTCGGCGCTTTGGGCGGCGCGGTCATCGGATGCAGACCGACCACTTCCGCCTGCGACTGCAGCATGGCAGCGACCGGTTCCTGTTTGATCGAGGTAATGTCCAGCCACAGTCGACCGCGCTCGCGGCCGGCCGACTGTCGCAGTGCATCTTCGATGATTGCCACGGTGCTGCGGATCGGCGCAGCGAACAGCATCACATCGGCTTCGCTCAGCAGACTTTCGAGGAGATCTCCATCCGCCGACGCTGGATCGTGGCCCAACACCAGCAGTTGCATGCGTTCTTCAAAAAAACGTCGCAGCCAGCGGCCGTAGGCGCCTTCGCTGCCCACGATGCCGATCACCGGGTGTCGAGTCATCGAATCATGTCCAATCGGGCAATCGCAGGCATGTTCAATCGAGCAGGTCGCGCAGCCGATAATCGCCCGGCGCCCGGCCAGCGAGTCGCGCGGCGGCGTGCAGCGCGCCGCGAGCGAAGATGTCGCGGTTGGTGGCACGGTGGATCAGCTCGATGCGCTCGCCCTGCCCTGCGAACTGGACCAGATGCTCGCCGACGATGTCGCCGGCACGGAGGCTGGCGTAGCGCGGCTCGGCGCCGCCGCGCTTGGCGGCCTCACCCAGCGCGAGCGCGGTGCCCGAGGGCGCGTCGAGCTTGCGGGTGTGGTGGGACTCGACGATGTCGCAATCCCAGGCATGCAACGCGGCAGCGGCGCGTTCGACCATATCCTCCAGCACCGCAACGCCGAGGCTGAAATTGGCGGACCAGAGGACCGGGATGCGGTGGGACGCATTCTGCAATGCAGTCCGCTGCTGCGACGACAACCCGGTCGTGCCGGAAACCAGAGCGGCACCGCGCACCTCGCACAGCGCCAGCAAGGCGTCGAGGCCAGCAGGCAGGCTGAAATCGATCGCGACATCGAATGGCGGGACGCTTTCGATCAGGTCCAGCGAATGGAACGGCTGGCCAAGCAGTGCGGTGTCGGCCGATGGCGGCGCCACGGCAGCGACGATCGCCAGATCCTCGCGCTCGGTAACAAGACGCAGGAGGGTTTGGCCCATACGTCCGCTGGCGCCGTGGATGAGGACTCGGACGGGTGCGGACATGTGGCCTCTACGATGCGCGGCAACGGGGCGAGCAGCATACCGG
>JANLSB010000056.1:0-7770 GCA_031362125.1 Lysobacterales bacterium
CCGCGAAAGCCGCCGCCGCATTCGACCCCGACGATAGCGTGAACGAGCAATACAGCGAACGCACCGGCGGATATGTCCGCATCTGCATCACTGCGGACGGCAGCGAGTGCGGCATGTACTACCGTCGCCGCGACCCCGACGATTCCTTCAACACGTCCGGCTATGGTGAACTGAAGCTGGACACGCAAACCCGCGACCGCATCGCCGGCCACTGGGTGCTGAGCAAGCCGGAAGATTTCTTCGGCAAAACCTACGACTACGACCTGCGCTTCGACGCCGCCATCGTCGCGCCGCCCGGCGCATCGCTGCCCACCGATGGCGGCGACCCCGGCAAGGCCTACCGCGCCTACGCCGACGCGGTGACCAAGGGCGATCTGGCCGCGCTGCGGCGGATGCTCGGCGAATCCGCAGGCTGGCGGATGCCCGGCAACGACGACGCCCGCGCCAAAGAGACCCTCAAGGATCTGCGCAACGAACAGCCGACACAGCCGAAGATCCTGCGCGGCCGCAGCGATGGCACGCAAGCCGTGCTGTGGGTCGAGGGCGTGGATCGCGACGACATCCGCCAGCGCGGGCGGGTGCTGATGCAGCGCGAAGACGACAAGTGGATCTTCACCGAAGCCGATCTGGACAGCGTCGAAGAGTGACGCGCCGGCCGGGCGCATTGTCCCGGGTCACTCGACGACCGTGATCTTCCAAAGGCCTGCCGCGACTTCGGACCAGTCGATCTCCACCGCGAGGAACTTCTCGATCAGGCGCGCATTGCTTTGCAGGTGTTCGCTGATGCCGTGCGTGATGAAAGTGCCGCCTCCGGCCAACGCCATCGGCAGCAGCAATTGGTCGGAGAGATGTTCGCCGACGCAGGCGCCGCTGCGCAGATAGGTTTTCGCTTCGCCTGCGAGCTTAGTAGCGACTTTTTCTGCGATAAGACCGCGCTCGCCGTGACCGGTGAAGGTTTCGGCATGATATTCGTGGCGCACGCGCAGCAGCAGCGCGTTGCCCGGCCCGTTGGAAGGCCGCACCTCATGCAGATGCAGGGCATCGGGCGTCAGCTGCAATTGCTTCGCAAGCGTCTGCAGCTCGCGCTCGCCGATGCCTGCGGCCAGCCCCGACAGCATCGCCACCGCATCGATCGACTGCAACTCACCGCGTTCGATGAACGCCGCATGGCGCAGCGTCGGCGCTGGCGACACCGTCGCATGCAGGATGCCGCCGCCGGCAGGAAAGAAACCAGGGCGTTCGAGCTCGATCGCCGCATCGATACCGATCCGCGCCAGCGCCGGCAGATAGGTATCGGCGATGAAGTCCGCACTGGGCGCCATCGGGTTGTGGGTACCGCCTTCCAGGCGCAGACGCGACGGCGAGTCGCAGCGCCACAGCGGCGGCAACATGGTCTGCAGCACCAGCATCGCCGAGCCGGCGCTGCCGGTCGCGAACGCATAGTCGCCCGGTACGACCACGCCGGGCTCGAAGCGCAGCGCGGTCGCACCCAACTCTGCGCCGTGCGTGCAGGCATTGCCGATCCGCGCTGCGGCGTTCACTGCGGTCAGATGCTGGCGCATCAGCCCCGGGCGCGAACGCTTCGCGCGGATCTGCTGCATCGTGAAGCCGATGCCGGTGCACAGGCTCAGGCTCAGCGCGGTGCGCAGCAGTTGGCCACCGCCTGCAGTGCCGTCAATGTCGATCATATCCATCGTGTTCATTCTTCTGTCATGAAAACCGGGCGGACATCGCTGCCCGCCCGGTTGGATTGTCGCATTGGCCAATATCCGCTCAGCCCTTGACGCACACCACCTGTCGCAGCGTATGCACGATCTCGACCAGATCCTTCTGCGCTTCCATCACCGCATCGATCGACTTGTACGCCGCCGGCGATTCGTCGACCACGTCCGCGTCCTTGCGGCATTCCACGTGCGCGGTCGCCTTCAGGTGATCGTCCAGGCTGATACGACGCTTCGCCTCGGTGCGGCTCATCACCCTGCCGGCACCGTGGCTGCAGCTGTGGAAGCTGTCCTCGTTGCCGAGGCCGCGCACGATGAAACTCTTCGCGCCCATGCTGCCCGGAATGATGCCGAGCTCGCCCTTGCGCGCGCTCACCGCACCCTTGCGCGTGACCAGTACATCCTTGCCGAAGTGGTGCTCGCGGTTGACGTAGTTGTGATGGCAGTTCACCGCTTCGGCCTGGGCTTCGAACGGCTTCGGAATGACCTTGCGCAGCGCTTCCACCACGTGCCGCATCATGATCTCGCGGTTGATGCGCGCGTAACGCTGCGCCCAGTCGACCGCGAACACGTAGTCGGCATAGTGCTGGCTGCCTTCCGGCAGATACGCCAGATCCTGGTCCGGCAGATTGATCATCCAGCGGCGCATCTCCTCCTTCGCCAAGGTGATGAAGTGCGTGCCGATCGCGTTGCCGACGCCGCGCGAACCCGAGTGCAGCATGAACCACACCCGCTGCGCCTCGTCGAGACAGATCTCGATGAAGTGATTGCCGGTGCCGAGCGTACCGAGATGCTTGAGGTTGTTGGTGTTCTTCAACCGCGGATGGCGCTCGCAGATCTTGTCGAAATCGGCGATCAACTGCGACCAGCCTTCGATGGCGAGGGCCGGAGCGTTTTCCCACGCGCCCTTGTCGCGCGCGCCGCGCTGAGCGGTACGTCCGTGCGGAACCGCGTGCTCGATCACGCTGCGGATCTCAGCAAGATGATCCGGCAGATCGCTTGCGGTCAGCGTGGTGCGCGCCGCGATCATGCCGCAGCCGATATCCACACCCACCGCCGCCGGCACGATCGCGCCGATGGTCGGCACGACCGAACCCACGGTGGCACCCTTGCCCAGATGCACGTCGGGCATCACCGCGATCCAGCGATGGATGAAGGGCAGCTTGGCGATGTTCTGCAGTTGCTTGCGGGCTTCGTCTTCCAGCGGCACGCCTCGGGTCCACAGCTTGATCGGCACTGCGCCCTGGTCCTGGATGACATCGTAGTGGTGGGTGGTCATGGTGCATTCTCGCATTGATGAAAAGGTGCGGCGACGAGGATGGCGGGACTCTGCGAGGCGACGCTTCCGCCACGACACAGTGGGACTTGAACCGGCCCAAGGGGAGAATAAAACTGCGGCACGAATGATGCCGCGCCTGCGGCTGACGGCAGTGAAGCGTGATGAATAGATCGCCGACCGCGACAAAAGTGATGGAACGATTTTCAAGCTCTACCAGACTGAGCTACCGTCTTGCGACGAGCGGGACTCGAACCGGCCCAGGCAGAAAGTCGTCTGCGATTGGAACGATGCCGCGCCTGCGGCTGACCACAATAAAACGATGGCGTTCTTTGAAAAAACTGTCGATGATCGCGACAAGGAGTATGGAAACATCCTGCTCTAACCGACTGAGCTACCGTCTTGCGACGGGCGGGACTCGAACCCGCGACCCGGAGATTAATGATCTGTAGTTCCCAAAGCATTCGCAACCACCGACAGCACAACAACTCAAACACGTCTCCCCTTGCCCGACCGGCCCCATTGCCGGCCGGGCATTGAACAACGTTTACAGCGTGATGCTGGCGATCTTCTCGACCCAGCGCTGCGCACCGGCGCCTTCCGCCGCGAAATTCGCGATCAGATCGAACACCGCATCGCTGAAGCCGCCGACGTGCAGTACGTCTCCGCGCTCCACGGTCTGACTGGTCGCCACCGGCTGCAGGTCGATACACACCAGCTTCGCCTGCGGGCAGCGCGCCTTGATCTGCTCCCACTGGCGCATGGTCTCGGTGGCGCCGCCGCTGCGGGTATCGCGCCAACTTTCGTTGTCGGACACCAGCACCAGCAGATCGACCTTGGCTTTTTCGCGGTTCAACTTGGCGAGCGGCGCGCTGACGTTGGTACCGCCGCCGCACAACTTCGCCAGCTGCCGCGCCTGCGTCATGACGCTGTCGCGAGGGTTGAGCCGCAGATCGCGCACCTCGGTGTCGAACGGCAGCACGCGCGCATCCGGACTGGTGCGCTGGATGCAGGCTGCGACCAGCGCCGCCACATCCACGCAACGCGTGGTCGTAGTCGCGCCCTTGCGATGACCGGTGACCGGCGACGCCATCGAGCCGGACACGTCCACCGCCACCACCACCGCGCCCTCCAGTATCGGCACATTGCGGGTCGCGATTTCCATCGCGTCCTGCAGCGCCGCACCGATCGCGTTCGGCAACATCGCTGTTGCCTGGAACGCGGTCAGCAGCTGATACGGAAACACGCGGGCACGGAGGATCGCTTGGGCATCGCGCAGACGGTCCGCGACCATCGCCACCGCCGCAGCGTCCGCAAGCACGCCGTTGCGCTCGAACGTGTTGAGGTTCATGCGCAGCGACTGCCACGACGCGCGACGCGCCAATGCCGTCCACTGCGCAACACTCAACGGCAACGAGGTGAAGTACTGGAACGGCAGATCCGGCAATTCGCCCTGGCTATCGCGCTTGAACGCCTCGTAGGCGCGCAGCGTTTCCGGCAGTTTCGCTTCGTCGTAAGGCTTGCCGATCACCCATGCATACAGCGCTTCGCGTTCGGCATCGACCGGCTTGGGATGGACCATCCTGATGACGTCCGCCAGAGACGGCGCATTGCCGATCGCGGCGTGGACGATCTGATCGACCGACGCGCGCTCCAGCCACGCGCGCACCAGACGCTTCGGCAGCGAGCCCAGCGACTTGCGGCCGACGCGACCGCTGCGCAGGATCTGCACGACATTGCGCAGCAGGCGACCGTTGTCGACCACACGCGGAAACGCCGCTGCGAAAGCGTCGCGATCGCG
Source organism: Lysobacterales bacterium (assembly GCA_031362125.1). Classification (GTDB taxonomy): domain Bacteria; phylum Pseudomonadota; class Gammaproteobacteria; order Xanthomonadales; family Xanthomonadaceae; genus Lysobacter_I. Next base: position 4,799 of record JANLSB010000056.1, read on the forward strand.
CACCGACAGACTGGTCAGCAACAGCGCCGGCATGTCCTTCATGTGCGCGCGCTGACGGGCATAGATGGCGGTCTGAGCGACGAAGCGCGGCTCCACTTCGGCGCACAGCTTCAACACCAGCGCCAACTGTTCCTCGGCGTTGGCATAGAAGGTGCCGTTGAGGCAGCCGGTCGCCGCGTACAGCGCCAGCGCCGCCTGCGGCGTGCGGGCGTAGGCGAGGCCGCCGGCCTCGTTGCGGGTGGTCGCGGCCGGCAACATCGGGCCGCGGGTGGAAGCGAAGAGAGAGGTGTTGGCCATGATCGGCTCCTTGCGGGAATGCCCGCTGGGTTCGAAGCATGCATTGCAATCGCCGTGCCAACTATGATCGATTCAATTTATCTTATTGTTTTAATTAATAATTATCTGATTTCAGGTGTCTGCCATGCCTTGATTTCTTAATCAGATCGTATATTTTGGTATAGCTTTTTATCTGGAAAGATCGTGCGCAAACAACAGATCGTGTTCGGCATGCTCGGCACCACGCTCGATGCCGGCAATGGCCCGGGGCGCTGGGAAAAATGGCGGCCGACGGTCTCCCTCGGCATGCACGAGGACTTCATGGTCGACCGTCTGGAGCTGATGGTCGACGAGCGTCGCTACGGCAAGCTGGCGCAGACGGTCGCGGAAGACTTTGCGCAGATATCGCCGGAGTCCACGCTGCGTCGGCATGACACGTATCTGGCCGATCCCTGGGATTTCGAAGGCGTTTACGCGACGCTGCACGATTTCCTGCGCGGCTATGCGTTCAAGCCCGAGGACGAGGATTACTACATCCACATCACCACCGGTACGCACGTCGCGCAGATCTGCTGGTTCCTGCTCGCCGAAAGCCGGCACTTCCCGGGTCGCCTACTGCAGACCTCGCCGCCGCGCAAACAGGAGCTCGGCAAACCCGGAAGCTTTGCGGTCATCGATCTCGATCTGTCGCGCTACGACCTGATCGCGCAGCGCTTTCAGCAGGAGCAATTGGAAGACCGCGCACTGCTCAAGAGCGGCATCGCCACCCGCAACGCCGCGTTCAACCGGATGATCGAGCAGATCGAAACCGTGGCCACGCGCTCGAAGGCGCCGATGCTGCTGATGGGCCCGACCGGCGCCGGCAAGAGTCAACTCGCCAAACGCGTCTTCGAGCTGAAGAAACTCAAGCATCAGCTGCCCGGACGTTTCGTCGAAGTGAACTGCGCGACGCTGCGCGGCGACGGCGCGATGAGCACGCTGTTCGGTCATGTCAAAGGTGCCTACACCGGCGCCGGCAGCGATCGCGCCGGCTTCCTGCGCTCGGCGCATCAGGGCCTGCTGTTTCTCGACGAGATCGGCGAACTCGGGCTGGACGAACAGGCGCTGCTGCTGCGCGCACTGGAGGAGAAGCGTTTTCCGCCGGTGGGCAGCGACAGGGAAGTGGAGAGCGACTTCCAGCTGATCGCCGGCACCAACCGCGATCTGCAGACGGCAGTCGCCGAGGGGCGCTTCCGCGACGATCTGCTCGCGCGCCTCAATCTGTGGACCTATCGCCTGCCGGGTCTGGCGGAACGCATGGAGGATATCGAGCCCAATCTCGATTTCGAGCTCGAACGCTGGAGCCGCGACCAGCATCGGCGCGTCGCCTTCAACCGCGAGGCGCGGGCGCGATTTCTGGCGTTCGCGACCAGCCCTGAGGCGCGATGGGCCGGCAACTTCCGCGACCTCGGTGCATCGGTGATGCGGATGGCGACACTGGCGAACGCCGGCCGCATCCAGAGCGAACTGGTCGAAGAGGAAATCGCGCGTCTGCGCGGCCTTTGGCGCGGCAGCGGCGCGCCATCGCCGCTGGACGCACTGCTCGGCAATGGCGTCGACGCACTAGACCGCTTCGACCGCGCGCAGCTGGAGGACGTCGTCCGCGTCTGCAAGTCGGCGAAATCGCTGTCGGATGCGGGTCGGATGCTGTTCGCGGTGTCGCGCGCGCAGCGCAGCAGCACCAACGATGCAGACCGCCTGCGCAAATATCTCGCCCGTTTCGATCTGGACTGGGAGCGCGTTCGCGGCGCACAGCGCTGACGCCTCGCCTGTCGGTCCACATTCCCTCACACTGCGCACTTGGGTATCAGGAATTTCCACGCATGAGCATGAACATGTTTTTCCAGGCGTTCTCCGCGAAAGATCTCGCCGCGATGCGCGAAGACAATGACTTGATCGACACATGGGTCGAAGGCGAATCGCGCTGCACCGCAGCGATCGATGTGGAAGGCGCCTGGGACGTGCTCAGGCACCTCCTCGAGGACGTCGGCTTCCACAGCGACGGCGTCGCAGACCAGGTCTTGAGCAACGGCTGCGATTTCGTATCGCCAGCGCTGGTGCGGGAACAGGCCACGGCGCTGTCGTGGTGGGCGCACGCCAGCGTGCTTGAAGCGCTGCGTGCGATCGACGAGGACATCGGCCTTTATCATCAGGCGGTCTACCAGAACGATGAGGACGATCTGCTGTCGCACTTCGACATGCTCTCGGCGTTTTACCGCGAGGCGGCCGAACGCGGCGACGGCGCGCTGTACTACGCAGCGTAGCCTGGGAACCTGCCCACGGACCGCAGTGGTCATGCCGACCTTCGGCACATCCGCATACGACCGGTGGGCGATACGTTGACTCCCATTGCAAGCCGGTTCCAGACGGGCACACCATGACGAACACCATTTCGCTTCGCTGTCTCCTGCTCGCGATCGCCATGACTGCCTGCCCGGTGTCCGCACAGGATTACACCGGCGAGATCATCGATGCCCATGCCCACGTACGGCTTGGAGGAAACGACGGCTTGCGCCCCGATCAACCGGTCGGTATCGGCGATCTGCGCAAGCTCAATGCTGCCGCCGGCATCGGCCGCAGCGCGCTGATCGTGATGAACTGGTCGGGCGACATGGCGGCGACGCGCGCTAAAAACGACGGTGTGATCGCCGTCGCCG
>JANLSB010000159.1:0-2710 GCA_031362125.1 Lysobacterales bacterium
TATCGAGGTTGATGCCGTCGAAATTATAGAACTGCTCTTTCATCTGACTTTCGATGAAGCTGAGCTTTTCTTCCACCACCACGATGTCTTGCAGGCCACGGGCGAAGGCGCGGATGCCCATCGGTTCCAGCGGCCAGGTCATACCGATCTTATAGACGCGGATGCCCAGATCGGCGCAGGCACGGTTGTCGAGACCGAGATATTCCAGCGCGTGCTGGACATCGTGGTGGTGGAAGAGAAACTCAGCTTCATCGAAAGCCAGATGAAGGAGCAGTTCTACAATTTCGACGGCGACAGACCGAGCATCGTCGGCAAACACGACGAAAGCGGCGAATGGATCCTGCCATCGACCGGCGAACTGACCCCCGCCAAGATCGCCGGCGTGATCGCGCGCCGGATACAAAAATTCCATGACAGCGAACATATCCGCGAGGTTCTTCGCTGGATGGAGGAAAAGGAAAGCGAGCTTGCGCTGCCGCGCGCCAACTTCCCGCGCGTGCCGCATTACTGCAGCGGCTGTCCGCACAACAGTTCGACGAAAGTTCCGGAAGGCTCGCGCGCGCAGGGCGGCATCGGCTGTCACTACATGGTGACGTGGATGGACCGCAGCACCGATACCTTCACCCACATGGGCGGCGAAGGCGTGACCTGGTGCGGGCAGGCCGCATTCACAGAGAACGAACACATCTTCCAGAATCTCGGCGACGGCACGTATTTCCATAGCGGCTCGCTCGCGATCCGCCAATCGATCGCAGCCGGCGTCAACATCACCTACAAGATTCTCTACAACGACGCCGTGGCGATGACCGGCGGCCAGCCGGTGGACGGCACGCTGAGCGTGCCGCAGATCGCGCACCAGATGCGCAGCGAAGGCGTCGATAAAATCGTCGTCGTCTCCGACGAAATCGAAAAGTGGTCCGACAAGAAGATCTTCCCCTCGGGCGTTGAATTCTTCGATCGTCGCGAACTCGACGCCGTGCAGAAACAGCTGCGCACGGTGAAGGGCACCAGCATCCTGATCTACGACCAGACCTGCGCGACCGAGAAACGCCGTCGCCGCAAGCGCGGCAAGATCGTCGATCCGCAAAAGCGGGTGATGGTGAATTCGCTGGTCTGCGAAGGTTGCGGCGACTGCGGCGTGAAGAGTTTCTGCGTGTCGGTGCTGCCCAAAGAAACCGAGTACGGCCGCAAGCGCGACATCGACCAGAGTAACTGCAACAAGGACTATAGCTGTGTCGAAGGCTTCTGCCCGAGCTTCGTCACCGTGCATGGCGGGCAGCTGAAGAATGGCAAGAACGCGAAAGCCGACGCCGCTGGCCGTCTCACCGATCTGCCGATGCCGACGTTCGCGAGCACGCTCGACAAGCCCTGGAACATTCTCATCACCGGCGTCGGCGGCACCGGCGTGGTCACCATCGGCGCGCTGCTGGGCATGGCCGGACATCTCGAACACAAAGGCGCGACCGTACTCGACCAGACCGGCCTCGCGCAGAAAGGCGGCGCGGTCACCACGCATATCCGCATCGCCAGAACGCCCGAGGACATCCATGCGGTACGCATCGCCGCCGGCGAGGCCGACCTTGTGCTCGGCTGCGATATGGTGGTGGTCAACGATTACTGGGCGCTTTCGAAAATCCGCGAAGGCCGCAGCAACGTCGTGCTCAACAGCTATGAAGCGATGCCGGGCACCTTCACCACCCGCCCGGACATGCAGTTCCCGGCGGCCGATATCATCTCCGCCGTGCGCACCGCGCTCGGCGGCCGAGACCCGTTGATCGTCGATGCCACGCAGATCGCGACTGCGCTGATCGGCGACGCCATCGCCGCCAATCTCTTCATCCTGGGCTATGCGTGGCAACATGGCTTCGTGCCGATCTCGTTCGACGCGATCATGCGCGCGGTCGAACTCAATGGCGCCGCGGTCGAAATGAACAAGACTGCATTCGCCTGGGGGCGTCTGGCCGTGATCGACCTGCCTGCGGTGATCGACGCCGCCGGTATCGTCCACAACGCGCAGACCGCCGCCGAAAGCACGCCGAACGCGCTGCGGCTGCTGGCGCCGACCGCATCCGAAGGCCACGAATCCGGGCTCGACCCGCAGCGCGCTCAGCTGCGTAGCGCCGACGAACTGCGCCATGTGCCGGCGATCGCCACCGAGCGCGACTGGTTCATGCCGCTGGACGACACGCGGCTGTCGCGTTCGCTGGATGAAGTCATCGCACGCCGCGTCAGTTTCCTCAGCGGCTACCAGAACATCGTCTACGCCAAGCGCTATGGCGATTTCCTCGCCAGGGTGCGCGCCGCCGAACAGGCGAAAGCGCCAGGCTCCACCGATCTGTCCGAAGCCGTCGCCCGCTATGCTTTCAAGCTGATGGCGTACAAGGACGAATACGAAGTCGCGCGTCTGTACACCAGCGGCGATTTCCAGAAACGCGTGGCGCAGCAGTTCGAGGGCGACTACAAACTTAAATTCAACCTCGCGCCGCCGCTGCTGTCGAAGAAGAACGCCGACGGCCAGCTGATCAAGAAAGAATACGGCCCGTGGGTGTTCACCGTATTCAAGGTCATGACCAGACTGCGTTTCCTGCGCGGCAGCGCGTTCGATGTCTTCGGTCGTACCGGAGAACGCAGAATGGAACGCCAGCTGATCGAGGACTACTTCGCGACCGTGGAACAACTGCTCGGCAAACTCGACGCCCGCAATGTCGCG
>JANLSB010000162.1:0-7269 GCA_031362125.1 Lysobacterales bacterium
TAACTGACACCATCGACATCCAGAACCGCTGTCGATATCCGGCAAGCCTGTTTTTCCCAATCATCCGAAGCGCTGATGCCGCCTTTGGCCGGCTTCGAACTGCCGCCCTTGGCGCAGAAATGCAGATCCTGGATGCTGACCTTGCTCAAGGAGAACGTGCTGCCCGGCGTAACTCGCTCTCCGAAAGTCGCACTCTGCGTCTGTCTGCCGCTCGACATGCCGGAGCCCTGTTCACGGGCCGTTGCGTTTCTGCTTACGGGGTTCGACTGCCCGAATGACCAGGAGGCCGAATCCTTCGAAGTGACGATGATGTTCGCACGCTTGATGTGCTGGCCATCGACGCTGAAAGTCACTTGTGCATATGCAGCGCTGGAGGCTCCCAGCACCAGAACCAAGGCAGCGCTGCGAACAGTGAAACGGCGGATGAGTCCTGAGGAAAGTGATTTCATGATGCCCCGTCATTCGACATTGCCAGAATTGGCTGCCGGCTGGCGATGAACATCGACCTTTCGCCCTGAATGAAAAGTTAATTTTTTGTTGTTTCATGTTCGAGCTCACCTCCGTTCAGGACACCAGTGAGCGGGCCCGCTGAGAAGGAGATATCACAACACCCGGATCTGCACTGGAGAAACTCGCCCAGTTCCGATGCTCGGCGGAGCGCTCGGAGGTTACACACGGGCTCCAAAGCGCCGGGTTTATCTATACTGCCGCTGGGGGTTGGGCATCGTGCTCAACGATTCAAGAGTCGAGCATTGATGAGTCCGTTGTTGATATTGTCGATCCTGCTGCAATTGGGCTGCGCCGTTCATGTGGTGCGGACCGGCCGGCCGATGTACTGGATCTTTCTACTGCTGATTGGTTCCTACATTGCGATCGCAATCTATTTCTTCGCGGAAGTACTGCCGGGTCTGGGTCAAAACCGAACCGCCAGGCGCGCACTGCAAGGCGCACAGGACCGCATCGACCCAGAGCGCCGCAAACGCGAAGCCACCCGTCAGCTTGACGTGGCCGATACCCTCGACAATCGTCGCCGACTGGCTCTGGAAAGCTTCAACAGTGGCGACTTTCAGCAGGCGATGGAACTGTACCGCTCCGGCATGCGGGGGCTGTACGCGACCGATCCGACATTGATGCTGGGCTTGGCGCGATCGCAGTTCGCGTTGAATCTGCACGCCGAAGCAAGGCAGACATTGGATGCGTTGATCGCAGCCAATCCTGACTTCCGTTCCAACGACGGCCATCTCCTGTATGCGCGTTGCTTCGAAGCGCTTGGCGATATCCCCGGAGCGATCAACGAATACGAGGCGCTGGTGGACGGCTTCCCGGGCGAGGAAGCCCGCGTGCGCTTCGGACTGCTGCTCAAGCGCGAAGGTCGGACGGCGGAGGCAACCGAGGTCTTCAAGACGGTGCTGAAACGATCGCGGGTGGCACCGAAGTACTACCAACGCGAACAGCGCGAGTGGATCGACATCGCGAAGCGCGAAGCGTCCAGCGTGAACTGACGCCAAGCCGCGAAACCGGTCGCGGAACACCTGTCACCGGCAACCGTTAGCATGGGGCATGGCTAGCCTGCCCTCCATTCGACTGATCGCCCAGGAAACGCCGACGGCCGTGCTGGTCGCCTATAGCGGAGGCGTGGATTCGACCGCGCTGCTTCATTTTCTGGCCGCAGACGAAGCGATCCGCAACCGTGGGCTGCGTGCGCTGCATGTCCATCATGGGCTGCATTCCGTGGCGGATGCCTGGGCGGAACACTGCACCAGAGTCTGCAGCGGTCTCGGTATCGATTGCGAGGTGATCAGGGTCGCTGTCGAACGCGATGCCGGCCTCGGCCCCGAGGCGTCGGCGCGACAAGCACGGCGCAATGTCTTCGCGCGGACGCTGCATCCCGGAGAAACGCTTGCCTTGGCGCAACATCGCGATGATCAGGCCGAGACTTTCCTGCTGCGTGCGCTGCGCGCGTCCGGCCCGGACGGTCTGGCATCGATGCGTCCCTGGCAACACTTTGCCGCTGGCTGGATGTGGCGACCGCTGCTGCATACGTCGCGTGAGGCGCTGATCGCGTACGCGCGAACACAGACACTGGAATGGATCGAAGACCCCAGCAATGCCGATACCGCATTCGACCGCAATTTTCTCCGCCATCGGGTCTTGCCGCTGCTGCGCGAACGCTGGCCGCAGGCGGACGCCGCCTTGGCCCGCGCCGCAGCCCTCTGCGCCGAGAGCAGCGAGCTGCTGAGCAAACAGGATGCATGGGCGCTGGCGTCGGTGCGCGATGACATCGGCACATCCTTGTCGGTATCTGCGCTGCAGTTGCTGTCCGCCCCGCAGCGGGCGCGGGCACTGCGGCACTGGGTCGCGACACTCGGCTGGCCACCGCTGCCGGCGGAAGGCGTCGCGCAGATCGAAGTCGATCTGCTCGGTTCCGAAACCAGGCCTCCAGCCCGAGACCGCATGCCGCGTTTCGCGTGGCATGGCGTCGAGATCCGACGCTGGCGCGATGGGCTCTACGCGATCCAGATCAGTCGCGAATTGCCCAGCGACTGGTCCTGCCGTTGGGACGGGCATGCGCCGCTGGCAATGCCGAACGGCGACGCACTGCAGCTCATCGGTACCGACGGTTTCCCCTCGCCTCTGCATGCGCATGCGCGACGCGGCGGTGAACGCATCCTGCTGCCAGAACGGGACGAGCACCACCGCACGCTCAAGCATATCCTGCAGGAACTGGATATCCCGCCTTGGGAACGCGCATGCATGCCGTTGTTGAGCACCCGCGAGAACGGCATTCTGCTCGCCGCCGGGGACCGTATCCGTTCGGCCGGCTTTGAAGTCTGGATGCAGTCGCAGGGCGCTCAGCTGCTGTGGACGCGCATGGGTTACGGCAAGAATGCGTTCGCCCCTGTCGGCTGAAACCTCGAACGATTACACTCGCGCAATGGCCCGCAAGACTACACCCGATACCGCCGCTGATGCCGCCCCGGCAGCCTCCCCCGTCGCCGATTTCGAACAATCGCTGGACGCACTCGAACATCTGGTCGAGAAGATGGAACAGGGCCAGATGAGCCTGGAAGACTCCCTCGCCGCCTACGAACGCGGCGTCGGCCTCTACCGTCGCTGCCAACAGGCGCTGGAACATGCCGAACTGCGCGTGCGCCTGCTTAGCGATCCGGAACAGCCCGATACGGCCGAACCTTTCGGCGATACCGCCAACGACCATGGCTGATCTGCGGTCGGAGGATCGCGCAGCGCATTTCGGAAACACGAAGTTCGCAAGCATGACCTTCGCGAGCTGGCGACAGCGTGTCGACGACGCACTCGAACAAGCGCTGCTCGGCCACACCCTTGCCGATTCGCGGTTGCAGGCCGCCATGCGCCACGCCACCCTGCTCGGCGGCAAGCGCATGCGTCCGATGCTGGTCTACGCCACTGGCGATCTGTTCGGCGTTGACGCAGGCGCACTCGATGCCCCGGCAGGCGCGGTCGAGCTGATCCATGCCTATTCGCTAGTCCACGACGATCTGCCGGCGATGGACGACGATGCCCTGCGTCGCGGCCAGCCGACCGTGCATATCGCTTTCGACGACGCCACCGCGATCCTCGCCGGCGACGCGCTGCAGTCGCTGGCGTTCCAGCAATTGGCCGACGCGCCGCTGCCGGCTGAAGCGCGCATCGCGATGGTGCGCGAGCTCGCCACCGCCAGCGGCGCCGCCGGCATGTGCGGCGGCCAGGCATTCGACATCGATGCGACCGGTCGCGGCGGCGACATTTCTCTGGGTGAACTCCAGCAATTGCACTCGCTGAAAACCGGCGCACTGCTGCGCTGCGCGGTGCGTTTGGGGGTGATTGCGGGCGATGCCGACAACACCGCGCGGGTCGCACTCGATTGCTACGCAGAAGCGCTCGGGCTGGCGTTCCAGATCCGCGACGATCTGCTCGATATCGAAAGCGATAGCGCAACGCTGGGCAAAACCGCCGGCAAGGATCTGGCGCAGAACAAAGCAACCTTTCCGGCGCTGATGGGTGTCGACGCCTCGCGCGCGAAACTCTCGGAGCTCGGCGAAGCCATGCTGGCGGCGCTGACGCCGTTCGGAGATTCGGCCGCGCTGCTCGCCGCACTCGCAAGACAGGTCATCGAACGCGACCGGTAAAGAGTGAGTGGGGAGAAATATCTGTCATCCCGAACGTCCGCAAACCGGACGGAGGGATCTGCTTCGCTTGCGATCAAGCAAAAGCAGATCCCTCCCCGGGCTTCGCCCTCGTTCGGGATGACATGGTTTTGCGTGTTGCGTACGGCCCATCGGTTCGTGACTGATAGCAGCGGACTGGTCTTCAACAGCCGAACGACCGGTCAGCCCGCTCTACCAATACGTACTGGTCAGCAAAGGGGCGAGACTCAGAACAGCCGGATCGTCAACGGATACCGATACGTCTCGCCGTCGTAGGCCTTGACCGTGGCGACAATCATGACCACGACCCAGACGATCGCCAGACAGATCCACAGCGGCACTGCGATCAACAGACCGAGCCCCAGCGTGAACACCACCAGCACGACACTGGCGGCGGCGTACAGAAACATACTGAAATTGAAATTCAGGGCTTCCTTGGCATGCGCGGCGGCGAAGCTGGAACGGTCGCGCACCAGCAGCCAGACCACCAGAGCGGCGACCGCGCCGGCGATTCCGGCGAACCACGACGTCGCAAAGGCAGCGATCAAAGCGGCCATATGTGCGCCTGCGGCCCAGTTGCGATCGATGGATGTAATGTCCGAAGACCTATCCACGGTGTCCACGGTGTCCATGGTATTCAGGATGTCGTTCATGGCGGAGTCCTCCCAAAGCAAACCTTTGGAATGTGCGTCCGGAACCGTCCGGCGCAAGCACAAGATGAGGCATCCGCTGGCGTAAACAAGCCAACCAAAGACATATCCGCGCGCCTCCGCACGACGGCACCGTCAGCTGCGCAGCAGGCCCTCCAACGGCCGCACAGGGCGGCTGTCGGGAAAAATCCGCGTTTCCAGCGCCGCTTCGGGCACAGCCAGATGGCCGGCGAGCAGCCCTTTGAACAGCGCACGCATGTCGGTGGTCGGGCGCAGGTCGCGACCGTCGAGCAGCGCACCGGCGGTCAACCCGGGCCAGTCGCCGCCGACCCGTCCGCCGCGCACCGCGCCGCCCGCGAGCAGGGCCACGCCGCCGACGCCGTGGTCGGTGCCGGCGCTGCCGTTGGCCGCGACAGTGCGGCCGAATTCCGTGACCACGACCACCGCAGTGCGGCTCCATTCGTCGCCAAGGCCATCACGAATCGCTCGCAGGCCGGCGTCGAGTTCGCCGAACTTGCGATCGAGGGCGAGCTGCTGGCCGCGATGGGTGTCCCAGCCGCTGTCCTCGACGAACGCGATCCGCGCCGCGTCGGGGCCGCGCATCCGTTTGGCCGCGGCGGCCATCGCATCGGGTAGCCGGAATGCGCCGCGCCCGTTCTTGCCCTGCATGTCGCCCATCTCGGTCGCGACCGCCGCCATCGCATCGGCATACATCGGTGCGAGTCGGGCGTCGGCTGCATACAGCGGCTGCAGCTGCTGCATCAGCGCATCGGGCAGATCGCGCGGCAGCGGCGGCGACCAGATCTCGGCGCGTTCCGAGCCGCGCATCGCCAGCGGCATCACCTGAGCGATGGCAACGCCCTCGGACGCAGTCATGCTCTGGATGCAGCGACCGATCCAACCGTCGCGCGCGCCACCGGGCGCAGCCGTGCCGTTTTCGAGACAGTCCTGCGCATCGAAGTGCGAACGCCGCCGATACGGCGGAGCTACCGCAACCAGTGGCAGCAATTGTTGATCGGCGTAAAGCTGGTGCGCGAATGCCATTTTCGGATGCAGACCGAAGCTGCCGTCCAGCATCAGCGCATCGCGCACCGCGAGTTGGCCGCGTGCACGGAGATAATCGGCATCGTCGCGCGGCGGCAGCAGATGCAGGCCGTCCATCGCGCCGCGCAGCAGCACCACCACCAGACGCGTCTGCCCACCGGACGCGGCCGGCGACAGACCGGGCCAAAGCGTGAGCACCGCCGTGCCGCCGAGTGCTGCAAGAAACCGGCGGCGTGAGACATCGGTCTTGTGATCGTTGGTGGTCATCACACTCTCCATTGGAATGCAGGGCTGGAGAACAGCATCGCGAAGCCTTCCTGCGGCGAGCCGGCGCGACGCAGCAGTTCCGCTAGCGGGCCGTCCACCGCCCCGGCGCCGAGCACATCGGCGGCAAGTTCGATCGGCCTGCGGGTGGTCGCGAGTTGTTCCGCGAGTATCCCGGATGCCTGCACACGCTTGCGCAGTGCGTCGCCGCTGGCCCAGTCGGCGGCCGTATCGGGAAAGCCGGCCGGCGAACGTGGGGTGAAAGTCGGCTGACCCAGTTGCTGCAGCAAGCGGATCAGCACCAGTGGCCGACGATCGATCCCGATCGCGCCGGCGCGCATCGCCGACACCACGAAATCCTCGGGCGTCTTGAATTTTCGGGCATCGGCCGACCACGCGGCATCGTCATCGATCATCGCGCGATACAGCGCCGGCAGCGATCCATCGCTGCGCAGAAAAGCCGTCGCCATGCGTTCGACCAGCGCCTTTGGGAGATCATCCGCGACGAAATGCCGCGCAAGCTTCAGGCTGAGATGACGCGCAGTCGCCGGATGCACGGCGAGGTCGCGCAGGATCTCATGACCCTGCGTTTCGCCGCCCTCGGCATAGCGCTTGCCGAGCACGCTGCGTGCGCCGGGTTCGTGGGCACCGGGCCGGAACACAAATGCCGACGTGCTTCCCTTCTGCGCATCGCGGCGCAGCGGCGTGCCCCAGCCGGTGATCGCTTTGGCCAGTTCGATGACGTCCTGCTGTGCATAACCGCCTTCGACACCCAGGGTGTGCAGTTCAAGGATTTCGCGCGCTAGATTTTCATTGAGGCCGAGCTTGCGTTTGGCATCGCGGCGTTCGACACGTTGCGCCAGCATCGAGTCATCGCCGACGGAGACGGCATTATCCAGATACAGCAGCATGCCCGGATGGGTTTCGACAGCCGCCAACAGATCGCCGAAGTTGCCCAGCACGTGCGGGCGGATCGCTTCGCGCTCCATCGGCGCGGCGAGCAGGCGCGCACTGTTTTTGTCGATCGAGATCGCGAAATGGTTTGACCAGAAGTGGACAAGACGTTCGACGAATGGCGTCGAAGTGGTGGCGGCGACGCGATAGCGCAACGCAAGATCGGCTATCGCATCGCGGCGGATCTCCTG
>JANLSB010000809.1:0-6825 GCA_031362125.1 Lysobacterales bacterium
CGCGCTCGTCGAGAGCGACGGCACCCTGCTGGAGCTGGATCTGGCCGAGCTGCCGAACATTCCGGACAAGTTCAAGCACGGCTGAGGTCCGGTCACCAGATCCGGTCACCGGGTGTGCAGCGCTCAGGCCGCCTGTTGGCGCTGTTCCGCTGAGGCGGTGCATTCGCGTTCGGCGTGGACGAAAAAGTCGCGCTGGATATCCGCGAAGCTGCGATAGCCCTTCCGCAAACAAAAGCCCGCGGATCTCGCGGGCTTCTGGTTCGATCCGAGGCGCGTGATGCGCTCAGAACTTCGGCTTGTCCGCTTCCGGCGTGTCGTTGTAGCGGACGATGGATTCCATAATCAGCCGCTTCGCTTCATCAGCGCCGCCCCAGCCGTCCAGCTTCACCCACTTGCCCTTCTCCAGATCCTTGTAGTGTTCGAAGAAGTGGCCGATGCGCTCCAGCCAGTGTTCGCTCACCTGGTCGATATCGGCGATGTGCTTGTAGCCGGAGAACACTTTGTCCACCGGCACCGCGAGAAGCTTCTCGTCGCTGCCGGCTTCGTCCTTCATCCGCAGCACGCCGACCGGGCGCACGCGGATCACCGAGCCGGGGATCAGCGGCAGCGGCAGGATCACCAGCACGTCCGCGGGGTCGCCGTCGCCGCACAGCGTGTGCGGGATGTAGCCGTAGTTGCAGGGGTAGCGCATCGGCGTGGACAGGATGCGATCGACGAAGATCGCGCCGGAGGCCTTGTCGACCTCGTACTTGACCGGCTCGGCGTCCTTGGGAATTTCGATGATGACGTTGATTTCGTCCGGCGGGTGGTTGCCGGTGGAGACGAGGTCCAGGCCCATGGCGGGGCTCCATTCGATGCGGGTAGGTGCGCATTCTACGCGGCCGGATGTTGCGTCACAGCAAGTGCGGGCGGCCACCGGGTTTGTCGACGTTTCCGGGTGCGATCTTCTCCCGTACCCGCGACATTGTCATCCCGAACGGATGTGAGGGATCTGCTGTTGCGCTTCCGGATCAAGCGCTCAGGAGACATCACCGACGCACACAACGAAACGGCGGCCCGAAGGCCGCCGTTCGTGTCGTTCGGAACGCTGTGCGATTTACTTGACCGCGATTTCCACCCGACGGGCCTCGTCGGCGCTGCCGCCGTCGCCGGTGGCCTGCGGTTTCTGCAGCTCGATCCGGTCCTCGGCGATGCCGGCGGCCACCAGGGCCTTCTGCACCGCCTGCGCGCGCGCTTTGGACAGTTCGGCGTTCTTGGCGGGGTCGCCGCTGAGATCGTGATAGCCCAGGATCGTGGCCTTGGCCTCCTCGCTGCCTTTCAGCGTCATCAGCACGCGGTCCATGGTCGCGGCGGCATCGGCGGGCAGAGCGGCCGAGCCGGAGGCGAAGTAGATCTTCGCCATCCGTGCGGAGTCGCTCGCGGGAGCGGCTGCAGCGGCCTGGACTTCGGCGGCCGAGGACATCGCAGAGGGTTCGACGTTGGCTGCGGCGGTCGCTGCCGCAGCCTGTTCGACGGACGTGTCCTGGCCGGCCGGCATGGCGCCGCCCTCGACCGTCTTCATCGGCAGCAGCGGCACCATCAGCAGGGCCACGATGTTGATGATCTTGATCAGCGGGTTGATCGCCGGGCCGGCGGTGTCCTTGTACGGGTCGCCGACGGTGTCGCCGGTCACGGCCGCCTTATGCGCTTCGGATCCCTTGCCGCCGTGATGGCCGTCTTCGATGTACTTCTTGGCGTTGTCCCACGCACCGCCGCCGGTGGTCATCGAGATCGCCACGAACAGGCCGGTCACGATCGTACCGATGAGCAGGCCGCCGAGCGCTTCGGCGCCCAGCAGCAGGCCGACCACGATCGGCACCGCCACCGGCAACAGCGACGGAACGATCATTTCCTTGATCGCCGACTTGGTCAGCATGTCCACGGCTTTGCTGTAGTCGGGTTTCGCGGTTCCGTCCATGATGCCGGGGATGTCGCGGAACTGGCGGCGCACTTCTTCCACCACCGCACCGGCGGCGCGGCCCACGGCTTCCATCGCCATCGCACCGAACAGGTACGGGATCAGGCCGCCGATCAGCAGGCCGATGATGACCTTGTGGTCCGACAGGTCGAACGCGAAGGTTACCCCCGGGTTGGCGGCCTGCAGGTTGTGGGTGTAATCGGCGAACAGCACCAGCGCGGCCAGTGCGGCCGAACCGATCGCGTACCCTTTGGTCACCGCCTTGGTGGTGTTGCCGACGGCGTCGAGCGGATCGGTCACGGCGCGCACTTCCGGCGGAAGCTCGGCCATTTCGGCGATGCCGCCGGCGTTATCGGTGATCGGGCCGTAGGCGTCCAGGGCCACGATCATGCCGGCCATCGACAGCATGGCGGTGGCGGCGATTGCGATGCCGTACAGGCCGCCGAGCGCGTGCGCGCCCCAGATCGCGGCGCACACCGCGATCACCGGCAGCGCGGTGGAGCGCATCGACACGCCGAGACCGGCGATGATGTTGGTGCCGTGGCCGGTGGTGGAGGCCGCCGCGACGTGCTGCACTGGCTTGTATTGCGTGCCGGTGTAGTACTCGGTGATCCACACGATCGCGCCGGTCAGCACCAGGCCGATCAGCGCGCAGTAGAAGAGATTCATCGCGCCGTGGCTGTTGTCGCCCATCATCTGCATGGTGATGGGGTAGAACGCGATGGCCGCCAATACGGCGGAGACGATCACGCCTTTGTACAGCGCGCCCATGATCGAGCCGCCTTCTTTCACCTTGACGAAGAACGCGCCGATGATCGAAGCGATGATCGATACGCCGCCCAGCACCAGCGGATACAGCACCGCGTTCTTGCCGGCTTCGGCCATCATCATGCCGCCCAGCAGCATGGTCGCGATGACCGTCACTGCGTAGGTTTCGAACAGGTCGGCGGCCATGCCGGCGCAGTCGCCGACGTTGTCGCCGACGTTGTCGGCGATCACCGCCGGGTTGCGCGGGTCGTCCTCGGGGATGCCGGCTTCGACCTTGCCCACCAGGTCCGCACCGACATCGGCGCCCTTGGTGAAGATGCCGCCGCCGAGACGCGCGAAGATCGAGATCAGCGACGAACCGAAGGCCAGACCGACCAGCGCATGCAGCGCCGGCTCACCGGTGATGCCCATCTGGCCGAGAATCATGTAATACCCGGCAACGCCGAGCAGGCCGAGGCCGACGACCAGCATGCCGGTGATCGCGCCGCCTCTGAAGGCCACGTCCATCGCAGGGCCAATGCCCCTGCGCGCCGCTTCAGCGGTACGCACGTTGGCGCGGACCGAGACGTTCATGCCGATGTAGCCGGCAGCGCCGGAAAGCACCGCACCGATCAGGAAGCCAATCGCGGTCGGCCATTTGAGGAAGATGCCGATCAACACAAACAGCACTGCGCCGGCAACGCCGATAGTCGCGTACTGACGGTTGAGGTAAGCCTGCGCGCCCTCCTGAATGGCGCCGGCGATCTCCTGCATGCGGGCATTGCCGGCCGGCTGGCGGTTGATCCACCGCGCCGAGACGATTCCGTAAAGAATAGCGATGACCGCGCATGTCAGCGCGATCCATAGTCCATATTGCTCAAGCATGAAACCCTCCCCAGAGTCGTGAAGATCTGCCAATTGAAGACAGGACAAGAAAAAAAATGCAGTCAAGCGGCACGCCTTTCACTCGCCCGGGCCGCATGCAACCGGCGGACTATGGCATAGGGGCCGCCTCTGTTGGAACCGCCCTGACAGCCCTGTCTGCCGGTCCAGCCCGGATGCTGCAGTGCAACAATCAACACTGTGGCGTTGGCGGGTCCGAGCCACGGGCCTTGCCAAGCCAGCGGGGGTTCACGCGGGATGGGGCAGTTTGCCGGGGCCATTCCGGCCGCTTCCGGCCCCGGAGAACGTCCATGCGCTTCGCAACTGTCGCCTGCTTGTTGTTGTTCCTCGGCCCCGTCGCGATCGCAGCTGGTGCCCAGATCCCCGAAATCCAGCGCGAGCCCTATCCCGCGCAGTCACCCGGCAAGGTTCACACCATCCGCATCATTCCCGAGGCTTGCGCCTATCTGCAGGGCAGCTTCACCACAGAGACGACCGCACCATACCGCTACGGCGCTGCCCGTACAGCCAAGCGCTGCCAGCCGCGCGCAAGACTGGTCGATCCCGCAAAGGCGAATCCTTCCGTCGAGGCCGGCTGGATCCTCAACGACCTCATCCGTATTCCCAATGCCGCCTGCCCGGCGCAGATGGCGGTCATCCGGGTCTGGCGCAAACCGGCGAACAATGCGCCGCAGCTCGACGGCGAAGGCCGGCCACGGATCTACCTGGAAGACGCCAAGCGCCAGGCCGCCGCCGGCAAGATCGCGCCGCTGCCGCAATACGCAGCGGTGCTGACGATGGAAGGGCGAAGCTGCCCGTGATGGTTTGAGCGCATTTCAACCGCGCAGTGGGATCCCGACGCTGCGCAGAAAGGCTTCGACTTCGCGCGTGTAGTCGTTGTCTTCACCCAGATCGCGGTTGATCTCCATATGCGACAGCGGTTTGGCGAGTAACTGCGTACGGGTGCCGAAGCGTGCCGCCTTGTCCAGGAATAGCCGGTTGGCACTGCACGAGTCGCGTCGAGTACTGGAACAGACTGCAAGCACCGGCGCGGTCTTCGCGCTGAGCTGCGCGAGCGGCGATGCCGCGCGCCAGTAAGCGGGGTCCTTGCCGAATGCGTTTTCGAACAGCGGCAGATTGCGGCTCTGCATGGTCGCTTCGGTATCGATCGCGCCGCCGTCCAGCAGCACGCTCGCGCGCCATGGCTTCACGCCGAACTGGCGGATCATCGCCGGCGAGGCCGCGAGCAGGCCGACCAGATGCGCGCCGGCCGAGTGGCCCATCAGCACGAAGCCATTGGCGTCGCCGCCGAGCGACGCGACCGTGTCCTGCGCCTTCGCCACCGCACGCGCGATGTCGCGCGCCTGTTCGAGCGGATCGGTGTCCGGCAGCATCCGGTAATTGGTCGAGATCACGATCGCGCCGGCAGTCGTCCAGCGCTTCTGTTTGGCCTCGATCAGGCCGCGCATCGCCTTGTCGCCGCGCCGCCAGCCGCCGCCGTGGACGTAGAAGATGGTCGGTGCGTCTTTCGCCTGCGCCGGCAGAGACGTATTCGGCAAATACACATCGAAACGCTGCGCCGGGTCCGGCCCGTAGGCGATCTCATGCATCGCCGGCGCCGCAGTGGCGCTCGTTTGCGCAGCCGCAGGCGCCGGTTCGCGGAACATTGCGCCCAATGCCAGCAGCAGGACGAATACCAGCCCTGGCCACGGGCGGCGGCGCGTCGTCTTCACGGCGTCTGACCCTGCTTGCGACGATGCGTGCGCAGCCACTCGCGGCGCTGTTCCTGCGGCATCGCTTTCAATCGCTCACGCAGCGCGGCGCGCTGTTCCGGCGGCAGATTGTGGCCCTGCTCGAACTTGGCGCGCGCCTGCTTGCGCTGCTCGGGCGACATCTGCTGCCAGCGGCGCTGGCCCGCCTTCGCGCGCTGGCGCTGTTCGGGCGTCATCCGCTGCCAGCGCTCGGCATGTTGCAGCATCTGCGCACGCTGTTTCGGGTCCGCGTTCCAGCGTTCGCGCACCACGGCCATCACCGCATCGCGCTGCGTCGGGGTCAAGCGCTCCCATTCCGGTGCCTGCGGTGCGTCTCGTGCCGATGGTGCCGCCGGCGGCGTCTGTGCGGAAGCCATGCCCGCGATGGCGAGCATCGCCGCGCAGATCAGGATGAAGAGACGGTTCGAGCGGTTCATAGCGACTCCGTGACGTCGGCCTGGGCGTCTTGCGAGCCCAACCACAGATAGAAATCGGGACTTTCTTCCTGCGCGCCGAAGCCCATGGCCTCGTCCGCAGTGTCGAATTCGGCGGCGAGCAGTTCTGCGGGCAGGACGTCACTGTCGATGGCGATATTTCCGACAGAATTGCTGTCGACAGTCGCGTCCGGTGCATCGGTGCTGGCGACTATGGGCGACGGTGTCGTGTGCGTTGTCGTGCCAGGGTCGGCCGCAGGCGTCGTCGCGACCGGCGGCGTGTCGTTGTTGGGCGTTGCTGAGGTGGCGACCGTGTCCGATGTCTTCGGTCGTTCGGCGTCGTCGTTACCACGCACCACGAACAGCCCGACCGCCAGCGTCAGCGCAGCTGCGCTGCCGATCGCCAGCATCGGCCAGGCGCGCATGGAGGCCGGGCGCCCGTGCTGCGTCAACGCGGCGCGGCGACGCTGCGCAAGCTGCGCCTGTACCCGTGGCGAGAGGCGGTCGAGCGATGCGGCGTGCGCGCGACGTGCGGCCTCGTCCAAAGCCGTTCGTGGATCTTGATGCGGGTTGTCCGAGGTCATCGGAAATCCTCCAGCTGTCGTTGCAAAGTGTCGCGGGCCCGCGAGAGATGGGTTTTCACCGATCCCTCGCTGCAGCCCATGATCCGCGCGGTGGTGGCGACATCGCAGTCTTCCAGCACGCGCAGGGTGAAGGCCTCGCGCTGGCGCGCGGGCAGCGCGCGCAGTGCGGTGGCCACGGATTGATACGCCTCGCGGTTCTCATGGAGTCGCGCTGGCCCGGGCGCATCGTCTGGCGCCTGATCGATCCAGTCGACCGCATCGTCGTCCACGGACTTGGTGCTCGCTGGCATCAACCAGCGCATCCGGAACAGGCTGCGTCGCTGCATGTCCACGATCCGGCTGCGCAGGATGCTCCAGAACAGCGGCGTCCATTCCGCCGACGGCCGCTCGCGATAGCCCATCATCCGGATCATCGCGTCCTGCACCGCGTCCAGGGCATCCTCGCGGTGGCGCAGGCCCAGTTCGGCGAA
>JANLSB010000272.1:0-4601 GCA_031362125.1 Lysobacterales bacterium
CCAGCATCCCGGCAATATCGGCTCGGCAGCGCGGGCGATGAAGACCATGGGCTTTTCGCGTCTGGTGCTGGTGGCGCCGGAACGGTTTCCGGACGCCGAGGCCTATGCGCTGGCGGCCGGCGCGAACGACGTTCTGGAGGCCGCCATCCGGGCCGACACCCTGGCCGAGGCGGTTGCCGACTGCCGGCTTGTGCTCGGCTGTACCGCCCGCAGCCGCCGGATCGCGCTGGAGGAACTGCACCCGCGAGAGGCCGCTTCGCGTGGCCTGGCAGCTGCCAAGGCAGGGGGCGAAGTCGCACTGGTGTTCGGCAGGGAGCGGACGGGGCTGGAGAACGACGAACTGCAGCTTTGCCATGCCGCTGTGCATATCCCGGCGAACCCGGATTACAGTTCGCTCAACCTGGCGGCTGCGGTCCAGGTCTTGGCATACGAATTGCGTGTAGCTTGGCTCATGGATTCGGCAACACCCCCGGTCTCGCCGGTCGGCGCGATTCGGGTGCATGAGCTTCGGAGCGAGCCGCCCGCGACCCACGCCCAGTTGGAAGGTTTTTTTTCGCAATTGGCGGAGACCTTGGATGCCATCGATTTTCACAAGGGCCGGACGCCTGCGGGTGCCATGCGCAAATTCAGGCGTCTGTTCCTGCGTGCCGATCTCGACGAACGGGATGTGCGGCTTTTACGGGGTTTGCTCGCCGACGCGAAGCGAATGGCCGATCTGGCCGGAGGTCGTTTGGCGCCGCCTCCCGGGTCTTGAAGCCGGTCCGGCGAACGTCCGTCTTTCATGCTTCGGCGCTGTCCGCTTGAAGCAACGCGTGTCGGTCGCCGATGCGTGCAGTGCCAGGTCGGCGCGATGACCTCGACCCGTCTACTGGCGTGGCTCGTGGCTGTCCTGACGGTTGCCGGTGTTGTGCCGGGCGCGGCAGCCGTTGACGATCAGCGTCACATTCTGGTCCTGGGGCGCATCAGCGACGATCCCAAAATCCACTACGAACAGCTGAAGCCTCTGCTCGATTACGTGGTGCCGCGCATGGCGGGTGTCGGCATCCGCGAGGGTCGGGTACTGATGGCACGCGACGCCCAGCAGATGGCCAGCTACCTCCGTCGCGGCCAGGTCGACTGGGTCACCGAGACCGCAGGAACGGCCATGTCGCTGCTGCAGCGGGGCAACGCCAAGCCGCTGCTGCTGACCGAACGCGATGGCGTCAGCCGCTACCGCAGCGTGCTGTTCGTCCGTCGCGACAGTGGGTTGAAAAGCCTCGAAGATCTGCGCGGTCACAGTGTCGCTTTCCAGAACAACGCATCGACCAGCGCCTATTTTCTGCCGGCGATCGAGCTGTTGCGTCGCAAATTGTCGTTGAGCCTGCTGTTGTCTCCGATGGACAAGCCGTCCGAGCATGCTGTCGGTTATGTCTACGCCCGGTCAGAGATCAATGTCGGCGCATGGGTGCACAAGAAACTGGTCGATGCCGGCACGATGAGCGATATCGACTGGAACAACCCGGCGCGGATGCCGCCGTCGTTCCGCAAGGATCTCGAAGTCATCCATATCACCGAACCGGTACCGCGAGCACTTGAGATGGTCCGCGGCGATCTCGATCCGAAGGTCCGGGCGCGACTGCGCGAGGTGCTTATCGATGCGGCTGGCGACCCGCAGGCCCGCGATGCCCTCAAGTATTTTTTCCGTACCACCCGGTTCATGCCGATCGACGACGAGACCCGGGTGGTGCTCGAGCGTCTGCGCGCCGGCGTCGTACAGGTGAGGGCGTCGGTTGAATGAGACCCGTCGCATGAGGCTGTTCGAGGGCCTCCACGCCAAGTTCATGTCGGTGATCGGCCTGACCCTGGTGGTGATGCTCGCGGTCGTGGTTCTGATCTGGCAGCGCCAGACTACGACCCAGGCGGAAGTGCTGCGCCTGGGCCGGGATGCGACCCGGACCCTGGTGTTCGACCGCGTTCGTCAGCGCGGCGAGGCGCAGGTGGTGCAGGCGGCGGATCTGCTGGTCAACCCCACCTATTATTTCGACCTCGATGCGATCGGCGCCACGACCCGCAGCATCCTGCGTCAGCCCGATGTCAGCTACGTGCTGGTCTACGACGCCAGGGGCAGCATCATCCACGACGGCTCCGGTGATATCCCGACCTTCGGTCAGCAGATGCGCGACCCGCTCGCGCGGCAGATCGTCTCCGCCGAGGCCCTGCTGGTGCTGAGCACCGATGAGGTGATGGATGTCTCCACGCCGATCATGATTGGCGATCAACGCCTCGGTGGTGTACGTGTCGGTTACTCGCTGGGCAAGATCCGCGCGGAAGAAGCGTCTGTGACTCGCGGAATGAGCGACCGTCTGCGCGAGATCGGCAATCGTCATCTCGCGTGGATCGGCATGTTGCTGCTGATGCTGGTGTCGCTGGCTGTGCTGGTCGGTCTCGTGCTGCAGCGAACGCTGGTGCGTCCGATCCGCCAACTCTCCAATGCCGCACACGCGATCGAAGCCGGCAATTATTCGACGACTCTGCCGGTCAATGGCCGCAAGGACGAGGTCGGCACGCTGGTGCGCGCGTTCGCACGGATGGCCGACAGCATCGAACGTCACGATCGCGACATGCGCCGGATGGCCTACACCGATTCGCTGACCGGCCTTCCCAACCGCTTGGCTTTCCGCGAAACCCTCGATCACCGGCTGATGCAATTGCGTGGTGTGGGCCGTCAACTCGCGCTGCTGTTCGCGGACATCGACGACTTCAAACGGGTCAACGACACGCTGGGCCACGATGTCGGCGACGAAGTGCTGATCCAGTTCGCCAATCGCATCCGCGATGCGGTTGACCGCGCCGGCGGTGACTCCAGCGAGCTGGCGCGCTTCGGCGGCGACGAATTCGTGATCCTTCTGTTCGGCGAAGGCGAGCATCCGGACATCCGAAGCAGCGCGGCGCATCTGGCCGAAACGCTGGTTGCGGAACTGAGTCGGCCGATCGTGGTTCAGGACCGTCAGGTGTTCCTGGGGACTTCGATCGGCGTGACCCTGTTCCCGGAGGATGCCTCCGGCGCGACGATGCTGATGAAGAACGGCGACATCGCGATGTACCAGGCGAAAGTCGCCGGCAAGAACTGTCACCGTTTCTACAACCGGGCGATGGACCAGGCGGTGACCCGCCGCGTGCGCATCGAGCAGGATCTGCGCGGAGCGTGGGAACGCGGCGAACTCACCCTGGCCTATCAGCCGATCTATCGCGTTTCCGACAAAATCCTGGTCGGCGCGGAAGCGCTGTTGCGTTGGCTGCATCCGGTGCACGGCCAGGTGGCGCCGTCGGTGTTCATCGATGTCGCCGAACAGAGCGGCCTGATCGAAACCATCGGACCGGCCGTGATTCGCGCCGCCTGCAAAGACGCGATGCGCTGGCGTCGCGAAAGTACCAACGGCGACGACTTGTTCGTCTCCGTGAATGTCTCCGCACGGCAATTGCGCAGCGGCGACTTCCACGAACAGGTTGTCGAGACGCTTGCTGAAACCGCTTTGCCGCCGCGGCTGTTGCATATCGAACTGACCGAGACCTCTGTGCTGGGCGATGAGGATCAGGCGCGCCGGATCCTCTCCAGCCTGCGCGACATGGGCGCCAAGGTTTGGCTCGACGATTTCGGCACGGGATTTTCCGGGCTCAGCCACCTGCGCCGGGTGCCGGTGGATGGCGTGAAGATCGATCGCAGTTTCATCGCCGACATGCTCCGGGACCCCGACGACCTGGCCCTGACCACTGCAATCATCGCGATGGCGCATTCGCTCGGGATGACCGTGATCGCCGAGGGTGTGGAGAAGGAAGGACAGTGCGATCTGCTGCGTACACGCGGCTGCGATCTCGCTCAGGGCTTTTGGCTCGGGCATCCGATGAACATGCGCGATTTCACGACGCTGGTCGGCTGAGTCGCCAACGCCGACTCAGCCCAGATTGGCGACCCACGCCCAGAGCATCGCCGCGAGATTGCCTGAGACCGCGCCGAAGACGTAAATCGCAACCGCCCCTGCGGCCCACGCGAGCAGCATCAGACCGCCGTCGCGCTCCAGCAGCGCCAGCGCATACAGCAGCAGGAGCGCGCCGAACAGGAAGTTGGTGAACGGGATCGGCAGCGCCAGCAGGATGCCCAGCAAGACCAGTTGCAGGCCGGTGAAGATCGTCGCCAGCGGATGGTCGATGACGGCGGTCAGGCGTGGCCGCACCAGTTTCTCCAGCCAGCGCAACCAGCGGTCGCCGACGCGGTCGAACCGGATCAGAGTGCTGCGCTGAGGGCCGCGGCGCGCAACGAAATCCGGCAGCCAGGGCTTGCGCAGGAGGATCAGCAGATGCAGACCGACCAGCACCACCAGCGGCCCGCTGAGCGCGCCGCCCACGCCGGGAATCGGAATGAACGCCGGTATCGTGGCGATGAACAGCAGCACGCCGAAGGTGCTACTACCGAGCCCGCCGACCAGATCGCGCAGTGCCAGGTGATCGTTGGGGTCGCCGTCGCACAGCGTGTCGAGAACTGCGCGCATGCCGTGCGGCACGATGCGCTCGCCGTCGTTCTCCGCGTCAGGCGTCATCCGGCACGTCCGTGGTTGCGGTGCGGG
>JANLSB010000358.1:0-2654 GCA_031362125.1 Lysobacterales bacterium
TCGCCGCGACTGGTCTGTTCGACCACCATCGGGACGAGGTTCAGTGCTCTGGTCTCAAGGCTGTTCATGCGTTGCGGCACCTGTTCTGTTGCGGAAAGCCCGCGCAGACATGCGCGGGCATTGCGGGAATATCGACCCGGATCACTGCGGGGCAATCGCTTCCTGGAAGCTGAGCGGCCTGTCGGTATGCGTGGCGCGCTCGGCTATCCAGTCGATGACCTGCTCTTCCATGACGCGATTCTGCAGGCTCGACATGAGCTGGCGATCGTTGCGGTACAAATCAATGACCTGCTGCGGCTCTTCGTAGGTGGATGCGATGAGACGCAGCGTTTCGTTCAGACGCTTCGGATCCAGCGTCATCTGGTTGCGGCGGGCGATCTCGCCGACCAGCAGGGCCACGGTGATGCGCTTGCGCGCCGGCTCGATGAAATCGCGCCACGCCTCGGCGGGCGCATCGATCTCACGCCCTTGGCGACGGGCCTGCTCAACGGTCTGGGCGACCATCGCACGGGCTTCGTTCTCGACCACGCCTGCCGGCATCTCGACATGCGCGTACGCAACGATCAGTTGTTCGCCGACTTCGCGGCGCAGGCGATTCATCAGCGCGCCTTTGAGCTCGCGTTCGAGGTTGTTGCGGATTTCGGTCCGGAACTGCGCCATATCAGCCGACTTCACGCCGAAGCTCTTGATGAACTCGGCATCCACCTCCGGCATGAACGGCTCGGAAATCTGCTCGATCTTGAGGTGGACCTCGGCCTGCTTGCCTGCGAGCTGCGGGACCCGCCAGTTTTCCGGGAAATTGGCGGTGAGGGATTTCTCTTCACCGGCGCTCATGCCGATCAGGGCATTCTCGATGTCGACGAACATGGCGCCCGAACCGATCATGGTCACACCGCGCTCGGCACCTTCGGCCGGCAGTCGCTCGCCATCGACCATGGACCACGTTTCCACATCGGCGGCATCCCCGGCCTGAGCGGGGCGGTTGACCATGGACCAACTGCGGCGCTGCACACGGAGATTCTCGATCATGCGGTCGATATCGTCCTCAGCCACTTCGGCGGTGCTGCGGACTACCTGGAGTCCGGCAACATCGATGTCGCCGAACTCCGGCACCACTTCGAAGGTGGCGACGAAGGCCAATTCGCCCTCGCCCGCTTCGGCGGACGGCTCGATGCGTGGAGCGCCGGCAAGGCGAAGCTCGTTTTCGCGAACGCCCTGGTCGAAACCCTGCTGCAACAGATCATCGACGACCTCGCTGCGGACCTGCGCACCGTAGCGCTGCTCGATGACCTTGGCCGGCACTTTTCCAGGACGGAAACCTTTGATCTTGGCCGTCCGGGCGATTTCGCGCAGACGGCCACCGATCTGGCCCTCGACGTGCTCGGTCGGCACACGCAGGGTCATGCGGCGCTCGAGGTTACCCACGGATTCGACTGAAACTTGCATTGGTGACGGCTCCTGCTGCCGCGCTGTCGCCCGCGGCCCGTGATGGTGATTGGTTCGATTGATGGCTGGGCGGCGGGACAGTGCCTGCCGAGGGCGTCCGCGGCGGCCCATCCCATCGCAACGCGCTAGTTTGGCCGATTACGGGATTTCCCGCCACTTTCGCGGCAGCCCCCTTGACGGAGCGCGACCACGGTCACGCGACAGGGCTCTGGCGATGGTTCCGATCGCGATCATTCGATCGGAGCCGCAGGTGCAGCATCAGGGGCACCCCCTAACGCACTCGTATCTTCGGTGCAGCGATGATCCACTGGAACATGGTGCGAGAGGGGGGACTCGAACCCCCACACCTTACGGCGACAGAACCTAAATCTGTTGCGTCTACCAATTTCGCCACCCTCGCATGGGTCGCATTCTAAAGCACGGGGGCCGTGCGAATCCGAGCACCGGTAAAACGGCCAAAAAAAAGCGCCCGACGTGAGTCGGGCGCTTCTGGAACTGGTGGGCCGTCAAGGATTCGAGCCGGCCAAAACGCACCCTTGGCAGACGCAGTAGCAACGCCTACGGCTGATCAACGTACCGGAAAGCGAACGCGGTTCTTGCGTTTGCCTCAAAGAATATGGTGGGCCGTGAAGGATTCGAACCTTCGACCTATTGATTAAGAGTCAACTGCTCTACCAACTGAGCTAACGGCCCGTCTATTGCGATTGTAACAAAAACAATGGGGTGGAAGACGGGATTTGAACCCGCGACCCCCGGAATCACAATCCGGTGCTCTAACCAACTGAGCTACATCCACCACTGAAAAAACAAGAAAAGCCAATAATTGTGGGGTCGCCTCCAAGGCTCCCACCGCCCGACCATCCTGTCGAGCCTTTACCGCAAAAAAACCGCATTGGCGCGCCCGGCAGGACTCGAACCTGCAACCGCCGGCTTAGAAGGCCGGTGCTCTATCCGGTTGAGCTACGGGCGCGTTGGCGCATGATAGCCGTGCGGACGGAACGAAACATGCCTGCGAGAAGCCGGAATTGGTCGGGGTAGAGGGATTCGAACCCCCGACATCCTGCTCCCAAAGCAGGCGCGCTACCAGACTGCGCTATACCCCGCCGATGAGCGGAGGTCGGGACGACGCACCATCCCAGTCCCGGCCAGTCGGCTATTGTCCAAAGCCCGGGGCGTGCTGTCAACGCGCGCAACTCGTTCCGGCTGGC
>JANLSB010000368.1:0-2446 GCA_031362125.1 Lysobacterales bacterium
AGCACCGTGCAGCCGGGCAGTTGGACGACGAGAGCAGACGCTGCTTCGGCCTGGGGGCGGCCATCGACGTTTTCGATCAGCAACAGACGCCGGCCGGCCGGGCCGGACAACAGCAGTTCGCGCAGCGCAGTGATGACCTGATCCGCGGGCACATTGCGCTGGTAGCCCGCAAGAACGGCTGCGGCCAGGTCTTCGGCACTGCGGCGATCATCCGGCCCCAGCGCCAGACGCGCGCAAAGATCCTGCTGCGGAGTACCCTTGGGCATGCCCAGCGCCTCGCGCCAGTCATCGCCGACGAACTCCTCCGCCAACCGCGTCTTGCCCACCCCCGGCATACCATCGATGGCGCAGCAGATCACGGTGGAGCGTGGCGTTACACCTGCGGCCTGCACATCGTGGAGCAGGGCGGCGCGCAGTTGGGCGAGTTCGTCGGTGCGGCCGACGAATTGGCCCGGCGTTGGAGCGAAGGAAGTGGGGGCGCCTGAGATTAGTTTCAGGCGGGCTTTGCGAGTATCTGTGCGTAGACCGTCGTCGATCTTCGTAGGAAGCGTGCCGTCATCCGCCCCCCTACCAGCGTCATAGTTTCCTTCGATAATTTCGCGCAGCCGCTCGCAGACGGGGTCATCCTTCTCAATCGGCTTGCAGATGCTGCCGTGATCGCGGTCCAGGGGTACTGGCCGACGACCGATTCCGGGGTCAGCGGAAGTGGAATTCACGGCCAGAACATCGCTTCCCAAGATGCCAATGTTCTCGTAGTAGACATGGGTTTGAATATCGAAACGCTCGCTATGCGTCTTGTAGTCCTCACCAAGATTCTCGAGGTGCGCACCGTGCGCCATCAGATCGTCGACGACCACTGTGGCCCGCAGTAAAGTACTCATGGCTTTCGCGAGATTCGCAAGCTCAGCACCGCGATGCGGTGTGGCAAGGAACATGACATCCGACATTGTGGAAGCGATCGCCTTTTCCTTATTGTCTCTGGCCATCGCCGAAGCGTGCAGAACCTGCTTGACCAGCAATCCACCCAAGCTGTGACAGACGAAGATCAGCCGCCGCTGGCCGAGTTTCTTCTGCACCAGTCGATCGAGCACGTTCACGGCACGCCGCTGCAAGGCCATTGCATGGCCCGCACTGGGCTTCGATGCCCCCGGCAATAACCCGAAACGGCGCAATAATTGCGGCAAGCGCGGCAATTTCGACAGCTGCGCAGGGTATCCAAGCGACCACACGCCGACATCCGGGAAGGCATCTGCCACCCAATGCGGCCACGAGGTGCTGTCGTCTTCGCCGTAGCGCCAGGTACGGTATGGGTCACCCATCAGGCCGTGAACGAACACGACATCGGCCAAGCGCGCCGAATCATCACAGGCCTTCGCCGAAATTTTGTACAACTCCATCGACATCGCCATCCCCTGTGAGGCGTCCCGCCCGGCGATCCTGATGATGGCATACAGAAAGCGGAATATCCGCCGTCCGGGTGCGGATACACCGCCTTGTCTGCTGGTACGCGTTGCCTTCGAACAGCAGATCCCTCCGCGCTGCGCGCGTTCGGGATGGCAGCTGAGTGACAGCCCGGTGTTCTACGTGCGCTTGCGCAGCTGCTTGATCCGATCGTAAGCCGTGTTGATCGCGCTGGCCTTCTCTTCCGCCTGACGGCGCAGATCATCGGCGACACCGACCAGTTTGTCCGGGTGGTACTGGCTGATCATGCGCCGGTAGGCCTGTTCGACCTCGGCGTCGGAGGCGTCCTCGGTCACGCCCAGCACCCGGTAGGGGGTATCGCGCTTGCTCTTGAACCAGTCGGCATCGAAGGCGTGACCCAGCAGCAGGCCGAGCAAGCCGCCCGCCGGATGCTTGGTCAGAAGCCAGCCCGCGATGAATCCCAATGCTTTTCCGTACCAACGCGTCATGCCGGTGAGTTTACAGGTCGAAGCCCCAAAGACGATCAGCCGCAGACAGGCCGTTGGAGACGAAGCCCGGGGCCGCCATCCCCGGCTGCACGGCCTTACACTAGGCGGCCCGACCGCTTCCGACGGACTGCGCGTGGCGACAACACTGCTCGACTCCGACCTGCCCGGCCTGAGCCTGCGCCATCGCGGCAAGGTCCGCGATGTCTTCGATCTCTCGCCCGCGATGCTGCCTCCCGACGCGCTCAACCACGGACCGCTGCTGCTGATGGTGGCGACCGACCGGCTGAGCGCTTTCGACGTGGTGCTGCCCGACCCGATCCCCGGCAAGGGCGAGATGCTCTGCCAGATCAGCAACTTCTGGTTCGACAAGACCGCACATATTTTGCCCAACCACCTCACCGGCATCGATGTGGCCAGCGTGCTGCCGGCCGGCGTCGACGCTGCGCTGTACGCCAAGCGCGCGGTGGTGACGAAGAAACTCAAGCCGGTGCCGGTGGAAGCCATTGCGCGCGGCTACCTGATCGGCAGCGGCTGGA
>JANLSB010000373.1:0-9070 GCA_031362125.1 Lysobacterales bacterium
CAGCGCGCCTGTATCGGCAGACGATCCGGCAGGCGAGTCGCACGGAAACGAGCTTCCTGCGTCCGGATTTGGCAGAATATCGCGTTACTTCGTCACAGTGTCGCTGGTCGCCATCGCCGTACTGGGCTGGCGGGTGGTCGAAAACGAGCCCGGAAACGGCAACGTTCGTGCTGCTGACGTCGATCGGGCGGATACGGATCGCATCGCGGTGGTCGACGCGTCCGGCGACGGCGGCACACTGACCGCGCGAACCCTTGCGAAACCGATGCCGGCGACGCGGGTGATCGCGCCGGGCATGGGGAAAATCACGGTGCGGGAGATTCTGGGGGAACCGCTCGATATGCAAGCATCACGCTGGAACTATGGCCCGTCGTGGGTCGAATTCCGCTGCGACAAAGTCGCCGACTGGTACAGCTCGCCGCTGCGCCCGCTGCATGTGTCGGCTGCGCGCGATGCGGCAGCGGACGCGTCGATGCGCGGCGAACGCGACTGCGACTGATCGGGCGCCGGCATGTTCTCCAATGCGATCACACTGCTGCGCAAGGCGCGCCGGCGTCTGTGGATGAAGTACGCCCTGCGCGGCGTCGGCGGCAGCGACAACTTCAACCGCCTCGATCTGGCCTACACAGTCGAAGATCCCTGGAACATGGCCTCGGATCTGGAGCGCGCGCGCTTCGAAGCGACCAACCGTGTCATCGAACGCGCCTTCGGGCGTGTCGGCTCGGTCCTCGAACTGGGCTGCGGAGAAGGCCACCAGAGCGAATACTTCGCCCGGCTCAGCGAGACGCAGTACGGCGTCGATGTCAGCCCGCAGGCCGTCGAACGCGCGCGCAGGCGTCTGCCGCAGGCGCAGTTCGAAGCCACCGATGTGTTCGGTCAACCCTGGGGCGACACCCGCCACCGTTTCGATCTGGTCACCGCCTGCGAGGTGCTCTATTACCTCAGCGATCCGGAGAAAACGATCGCGCGGATGCGCCATCTCGGCCGCAACGGGCTGGTCACGTTCTTCGCGCCCGCCTGCGGCCGGATCGGCCCGCACCTCGACGCGGTGCCTGGTCTGCACAGGGACTGGATCCATCACGGCAATACCGCCTGGCTGATCGCATGGTGGCGTAATGAATGAACCTTCGTCGATGTCGGCCCTGAAGGGCTACGGCATCGTCTATTTCGGCAACGACTGGTATGCGGAGAACCGCACCAGCAGCCATCACATCGCGATCCGGCTCGCGCGCAGTCTGCCGGTGCTGTATGTCGACTCGCCCGGCATGCGCGCGCCGAATGCGTCCGGGCGCGACATCAAGCGCGCAGTGCGGAAAATATTGGCCGCGTTCAAGCGGCCGACGCACATTGTCGATGGCCTCTGGCACTGCACTGTGCCGCAGCTGCCGTTCCGGCGCCTGCCGGGCGTGGACGCATTCAATCGTCTGTTCGGCCGCTGGGCGGTGCGCCGCGCACTGCGGCTGGCCGCCATCCGCAAGCGGATTTCATGGTTCGTGGTGCCGCATCCCGGCGTGCATGCCGGCAAGCTCGGCGAGGACCTGTGCGTGTATTACTGCATTGATGATTACGCCGCGCACCCGGGCGTGGACGCCGCACTGATCGCGCAGCGCGACCTCGATCTGAGCCGCCGTGCCGATCTGCTGTTCGTCGCGCCGCCCGCTCTGGTCGAAGGCAAACGCGCGCTCAATCCGAACACCGTGTTCTCGGCGCACGGCGTCGATGTCGAACTGTTCGCGAAAGCGCAGGACCCCGCGACCGAAATACCCGCCCTCGCCCGCGATCTGCCGCGGCCGGTGGTGGGCTACATCGGTTCGATCCACGAATGGATCGACGTGCCGCTGATCGAATGGCTGGCGCAGCAGCGGCCGCAGTGGAGCTTCCTGCTGGTCGGCCATGCGCACGTCGCGGTCGATGGTCTGCGCGCGCTGCCGAATGTGCGCCTGGCCGGATCGCAGCCCTATTCGACGCTCCCGGCGTGGTCGAAAGCCTTCGACGCTGCGATCATTCCCTACCGGCTCAATCGTCAGGTCGCCAACGCCAATCCGCTGAAACTGCGCGAATACCTGGCCGCCGGCAAAGCCGTGGTCAGCGTGCGCAATCCCGAGATCGAAAAATTCTCGCAGTGGGTGCGGCTGGTGGACGATCGCGATGGCTTTCTCGCCGCACTCGATGCGGCCGTACACGACAACGCCCCTGGCGCGGCCGAAGCGCGCATCGCCGCCGTCGCCGACCAGACCTGGGATGCGCGCGTCGCATCGGTGCTTGCCGATGTCGCCGCCCATCTCACCAGACATTCCCCTTCAGCAGTGCATTCATGACCGTTCCCGCTCCCCGCGCCCTCCGCGTCGCCGTCGTCGGCGCCGGCTATGTCGCCACCCATCATCTCGCCGCACTGTCGCGCCTGGAGTTCGTCGAAATCGTCGGCCTGTGCGACAGCAATCTGCCGGCCGCCGAGGCGCTGGCCCAACGCTTCGGGGTCGGCAGGGTCGCAGCGACGCTGGCCGAACTCGCCGATGCGAAGCCCAACGTGGTCTACGTGCTGACGCCGCCGGCCTCGCACGCGGCGCTGGCAATCGCGGCGATGGACATGGGCTGCCATGTGCTGGTCGAAAAACCGATGGCCGACACCGCGACCGACTGCGAACGGATGGTGGCGAAATCGCGCGAAACCGGCCTGAAACTCGGCGTCAACCACTCCGACCTGTTCGATCCGGCGCTGATGCGCGCATTGGACGCGGCGAAGAACGGCGACATCGGCGAGGTGGTGTCGGTCGACATCGTCCGCAATTCCGAATACCCGCCGTACGCCGGCGGCCCGCTGCCGGGCATGGTCACGCAGGGTTCGTATCCGTTCCGCGATCTCGGCGTGCACGGGCTGTACACGATCGAAGCCTTCATCGGCGATCTCTCGCAGGTCGATGTGCGCTACCAGTCGCGCGGCGGCGATCCGAATCTCGGCTTCGACGAGTGGCAGGCGCAGGCGCAGGGCACGGCCGCTGTCGGCCGACTGCTGCTGTCGTGGAACGCGCGGCCGATGGAGAACCGGCTGGTGGTGCGCGGCACCCGCGGCATCATCGAAGTCGACCGCTTCACCCAGGTCTGCCGCATCCATCGCGTGCTGCCCGGTCCGAAGTTCATCGGCATCATCCTCAACGCGTTCTTCGGCGCGGCGAAGGATGTGTTCCGCATTCCGATGAACGTGCTGCGCTTCGCCACCGGCCGCTTGAAGCCGTCGCCGGGCATCCAGCGCGGCGCCGAAGCCTTCGCGCGCGCGGTGCGCGACGACGAAACGCCGCCGTTCACCGCCGAGGACGGTCTGCGCCTCGCGCGGCTGCTCGACCCGCTCTGCGCCGCGCCCGACGCAGCGCGGCTGCAGCAGCTCGAAGCGCGCTGTGTCGATCTTCCACCGGTCGATGCGCTGGTCACCGGCGCCGCCGGCTTCCTCGGCCGCGCAGTGGTCGCGGCGCTGCGCGCGCAGGGCAAGACCGTACGCGTGCTGGTGCGCCGCCCGGTCGCAGCGTTCGCCAACGACGACGGTATCCAGAGCGTGATCGGCGATCTCGGCGATCCGCGCATGGTCGATCATGCGGTCGCCGGTGCCGACATCGTCCATCACGTCGGCGCGGCGATGCGCGGCGGGCCGCGCGACTTCGAGGCCGGCACGATCTGGGGCACGCGCAACGTGCTCGATGCCTGCCGCAAACACGCGACCGCGCGGCTGGTGTACGTGAGTTCGATGAGCGTGTTCGATCACGCCGGTCGCCGCGACGGCGAAGTGCTGGCCGAGACCTACCGCTTCGAACCGCACCCGCAGCTGCGCGGCGCTTACACCCAGACCAAGCTCACTGCGGAACAGATGGTCGCCGATGCGATCGCGAACGACGCGCTGCCGGCGGTGATCCTGCGCCCGGGCCAGATCTTCGGCCCCGGCGCGGAGCAGGTGACGCCGAACGGCACGATCGCACTCGCCGGCCGCTGGATCGCGATCGGCGACGGTTCGGCGCCGCTGCCACTGGTCTATCGCGACGACATCGTCGATGCGCTGTTGCTCGCTGCACAAGCGCCTCAGGCGGTGGGCAAGACCTTCAATCTGGTCGATACCGATTCCGTAAACCGCAGCGAATACCTGCGCCGCTGCAAGCGCAGGCTCGGCGACGATCTGAAGTTGATGCGGGTCCCGCAGTGGGTGTTCCTGTGTCTGGCCGTCGGCGTGGAACTGCTGGGCAAAGTGCTGAAGCGCGACGTGCCGCTGACCCGCTACCGGGTGCATTCACTGCGGCCGCTGACCAACTTCGATACGTCCGCGGCACGCGACGTGCTCGGCTGGACGCCGAAAGTCGGCGTGCGCAAGGGTCTGGACATCACCTTCGGCGAAGACTGACATCCAGGCACCGCTGTTGCAGGAGCGGCTTTTGTAGGAGCGGCTTCAGCCGCGAAGACGATCTCGTTCCTGCGAGCGTCGTGTCGACGCCACGATTCTGGAGAAAAGGATCGGTTTGCGCATATTTTCGCCGTGGAACCGCTGCGGGCTTCGCGGCTGAAGCCGCTCCTACGGCAACACCGCCTTGCGCCTGCGCCAGCCGTCGCGCAGGCGGCGCATTGCAGGGCGCTCGATCCCGTAGGTCAACGCCGTCGCCAGCGCGAGCACCGCCAGGGTCGCGACCACCACGGCAGCGAGACTTGACAGACCCGCCGCCTCGAGACGATGGATCAACGCGAATCCGATCGCCTGATGCAACAGATACAGCGAATAGGAAATCCCGCCGAAGAACACGAAGGGGGCCGCACGCAGCCATCGAAGCTGCCCGGTCGCGAACAGCGCGAAGATCGCGCAGCACACGACGCCGACCAGCAGAAAGACCGGCGGATCGCAGATGCCGATCGCGATCAGGCACAGCGCGATGAACCCCAGATTCAGCCTCCACTCCGCCGGACGGGTGTGGATGCGATAGAACAGGATGCCCAGCGCGAAGAACGGGATGTGGCGCAGCAGGAGCAATTCGCGCAGGGTGTAGGAAAAATGCACGTGGTGCTGCTGGGTCAGCGCGTAGGCGACCGCCATCGCCAGCCACAGCGCGATGATCCAGTGGATGCGCTTGAGCTGCCCGAGCGCGAACCAGAACAGCATCTGGGCGTAGAAGAACAGCTCCACCTGCAGCGTCCAGTACGAGCCATCGAGATGCTCGAAACCGAGCACCTCCTGCAGCATCGTGGTGTTGACCGCGACATGGCCGATGGGAATCTGCTGCTTCGGCATACCGACGGTATAGACCACTGCGGCGGTGATCGCGATCGCCGCCCAGTACGCCGGGAACAGCCGGGAGAATCGCGAGACCACGAAGTCCATCGCGGTGCGGGTCCGTTCCAGGGTCATGAAGATCACGAAACCGCTGATCAGGAAGAACAGGTGCACGCCGTAATTGCCGGCCGGAAAACCGAAGCCCAGCGGCTGCAGATGGCCCTGTTCCTGCTGATAGAACGTGGTGTAATGGAACGCGACCACC
This sequence comes from Lysobacterales bacterium, assembly GCA_031362125.1. GTDB lineage: Bacteria > Pseudomonadota > Gammaproteobacteria > Xanthomonadales > Xanthomonadaceae > Lysobacter_I. The sequence continues at coordinate 5,505 of JANLSB010000373.1, forward strand.
GCGAGCGCAGCGATGCCGCGCAGCGCGTCCAGCTCGCCCACGCGGGCGTTCGTGGCGATTTCAACGCGCGAGGCATCCGGCCGACCTACTGCATGCCGATCCACTGCATCCTGACCCACTGCATGCCGACCAACTTCACCCTGATCCACGCCCGCCCCTCGATGACATGAAAACACCGCATTATCAACGAATTCCGGGGCCCGGGAGGGACATCATCGGCCACGACGATGGCGGATGCCGGCTGCTTTCCACGTTTCGAATCCACGCATGCGCATCCTGATCGTCACTTCGCAGTTCCCGATCGCCGGCGAGCCCAATCGCGGGCGGCCGATCCATCAGACCGTGCGCGAACTGTCGAAACTCGCCGAGGTGCGCGTGCTCAGCCCGGTCGCAAGCTACCCGCGCTGGGCGAAACCGCGCAGCTATCTGTTCCGCGCCCCGGATCCGGAACATGCGGTGCCCGGCTGCGACGTGCGTTACATCGACTACCCCGCGCTACCGGTGGTCAGCCGGCCGTTCAACGGCTGGCTGTGCGCGCGCACCCTGCACGCGCCGCTGCGCGAATTCGCGCCGGAAGTGGTGCTGTCGTATTGGCTGTACCCGGATGCGTTCGGTGCGATGCATGCCGCGCGTCGCGCAGGGTTGCCGCTGGTGGTCGGCGCGCGCGGTTCGGACCTGCGCGTGCGCGACGCCGTCAGCAAGCGACTTACCCGCCCCGTGCTGCACGCCGCGCGGCGGATTCTGGTGGTGAGCGAGGATCTGGGCAGGGTCGCAGTGCGCGACTACGATGCCGACCCCACGCGCATCCGCGCGATTCCCAACGGCTGCGATGCGACGATCTTCCATCCGCGATCGCGCGCCGACGCCCGCGCGGCGCTGGGCATCGCGGCGGATGCCGAACTGGTGGTCTATGTCGGCCGGCTGGTGCCGGAGAAAGGTCTGCGCGAACTGCTCGATGCGATGAAGGCGCTGGCCCCGCAGCGGCCGAACCTGCAGTTGGCGCTGATCGGCGACGGACCGATGCGCGGCGAACTGCAAGGCCGGATCGGCGCCGACTCCACACTGCGTGTGCATTTGCCCGGCGCACAGGGCCCTCACGAGGTCGCGCGCTGGATGGCAGCCTCGGATCTGGTCACGCTGCCAAGCTATTCCGAAGGTCATCCGAATGTGCTGGTGGAAGCCTTGGCCTGCGGCCGCCCGGTGGTGGCGACGCCGGTCGGCGGCATTCCAGAAGTGGTGGACGCCGACTGCGGCCTGCTGGTGCCGGCACGCGACCCCGCCGCGCTGGCCGACGGTCTGCGCGATGCGCTCGACCGGCCGTGGGACGAGGCCACCCTGTCGCGCCGGTTCTCGCGCGGCTGGGATGCGGTCGCAGCGGATACACTGTGCGCTTGCGAGGAGGCACGGGCCGAAATCGCAATGCCATAGCCCAAGGGCTTGGCAGCTTTGTGCCACTTTTTGCGTTCACACGACGATCGGTCGACAGGGCCACGCTTCGTAACCAGGGGGAACACGACGTGTGCGGAATCGCGGGGTTCAGCGGGCCGGATGTGCGCTCAGACATGGCGCACCCGCTGCTGCGGCGCATGATCCACACCCTTGCCCATCGCGGGCCGGACGGCTATGGCTATCACGCCGATGACGGCATCGGGCTGGCGCATGCGCGGCTGTCGATCATCGATCTGGCCACCGGCGACCAGCCGATCCGCAATCCGCGCGGCACGGTCTGGACCGTGTTCAACGGCGAGATCTTCAACTACATCGAACTGCGGCGCGAACTCGAAGCCGAAGGCCGCAGGTTCTACACGCAGTCCGACACCGAAGTGATCGTGCATCTGTACGACCGCGACGGCGACCATTTCGTCGAGCACCTCAACGGTCAGTTCGCGATCGCGCTGTGGGACAGCGAACGTCGCCGACTGGTGCTGGCGCGCGACCGCGCCGGTATCCGGCCCTTGCTGTACGCGCGCAGCGGTGGCCGTATCTGGTTCGCCTCCGAAGCCAAGGCGCTGCTGGCGGTGTTGCCGCAGTGCGCGGCGCTGGATCCGCTGGCGCTGGCCGAAACCTTCTGCACCTGGTCGCCGATCGCGCCGCATACGATCCATCGCGGCATCGAGAGCCTGCCGCCCGGACACACGCTGGCGATCGAGCACGACGGCCGCGAATCTCTGCGGCAATACTGGGACTGGACCTTTCCCGACGCGGCGGACACCTCGCCGTCGCGCTTTCCGCTGAGCGTGGAAGCGGCCACGTCCGAACTGCGCGAACTGCTGATCGATGCGGTGCGCCTGCAACTGCGCGCCGATGTGCCGGTGGGCGCGTATCTCAGCGGCGGACTGGACTCCTCCGGCATCGTCGCGATGATCCGCAGCTTCACCGACACGCCGGTGCGTACGTTCTCGGTGGCGTTCGAGGACGGCGAGTACGACGAGAGCGAACACCAGCAGATCATGGTGCGGCATCTCGGTACCGACCACACTACGCTGCGCTGCACGCGCCGGAACATCGGCGAGGCCTTCCCGCAGCTCATCCGGCATGCGGAAACGCCGCTGCTGCGGACCGGGCCAGTGCCGCTGATGCTGCTCTCGGCCAGCGTGCGCGAACACGGCTACAAGGTCGTATTGACCGGCGAAGGCGCCGATGAAGTCTTCGGCGGCTACGATCTGTTCAAGGAAGCGAAAGTCCGCCGGTTCTGGGCGCGACAGCCGCACTCGAAGCTGCGTCCGCGCCTGCTCGAACGGCTTTACCCGTATCTGCCGAACTCTCCGGTGCGCAATCCCGCGTTCGCGCAGGCCTACTTCGGTCAGGGCAGAGAACATCTGCATCGGCCCATCTTCGCCCATGTGCCGCGCTGGAGCATGTCGCAGCGCGGGCTGGGTCTGCTGTCGGCGGAGATGCGCGCGGAAGTGGGCGACTTCAATCCATTCGACGCCTTCGAGGCCACCCTGCCGGCCAATATCGGCGATTGGAGCCCGCTCGCGCGCGACCAGTACGTCGAAGCCAAATCGCTGCTCGCCGGCTATCTGCTGTCATCGCAGGGCGACCGGGTGGCGATGGCGAACTCGATCGAAGGCCGATTCCCGTTTCTCGACCATCGGGTGATCGAATTCGCCAACCGGCTGCCGCCCAGCTTCAAGATCCGCGGCATGACCGAGAAATACCTGCTGCGCCGCGCGCTGGCGGATCTGTTGCCGGACGGCATCGTCAACCGCACCAAACAGCCTTACCGCGCGCCGGACAGCGCCAGTTTCTTCTTCGACGGCGCACCGCTGGACTACGTCGCCGACCTGATGAGCGAAACGCGGATCCGCGCCGCCGGCTATTTCGACGCCGCTGCGGTCGGGCGCATGTTCGACAAATGCCGCAGCGGGCGCGCGGTCGGCTTCGCCGACAACCAGGCCTTCGTCGGCGTGCTGTCGACGATGCTGGTGGACCAGTCGCTGCGCGACGCCGCGAACGCAACGCCCGCGCCTGCAGCGGACCGCGCCTGACACCCGCATACCAGCACCGCATATCAGCACCGGATATCGGCACCGGATATCGGCACCGGATATCGGCACATCCAC
>JANLSB010000414.1:0-6926 GCA_031362125.1 Lysobacterales bacterium
GATGGGCTGGGCGTTGCGGTGCAGCAAGGGCATGTTGAAGACTCGGCGTTCGCGTCCGGGACGATAATGCGGTCGGTCGCGCCCCCTGATGCACCCGTCCGGACCCGGGTGCAGCGCGTCATACATGATCGCCCGAACCTGAATGGGGCAACCTGAAAGAAGTATGGCGTCGGCGGTGAGCGCGAAGTGTGACCGGCCGGACTGTTGTGCCCGGAATCAAGGCAAAATGTGAACGTGGTCGAGGACGGGAGTCAGCAGAGGTTCAGTTTGAAGTCTCTTCGAGCTCTACGACGTAAGTCTCTGTCCCGCCAGAGATATCTAGCCGCCAACCGCTCCGGTATTCGTCGCTTTCGACGCTGCGCCAGTCGAGTTTGGACAGATTGGCGCCGGCCGGAGTGATGACCCGGACCCGCAGCCTCCCCGCCGTAGCGGTTTGGCCGTCGATCTTCGGTTCGACCGGCAGATTGAGCTGGAAGATGGCTTTCGTGTCCGGCACGACCCGGTAATGGTCTTCCACCCTTAGCCTGCGTCCGGTGAAGTCGAGCTTTCGTGTCCAGCGTTGCACCGGGGAATCGTCGCCGTAGGCGGCGGCCAGCTCGGCATCGACGATGAGGGCACCTTCGGCTCCGGGCGTCACCGTCATCCGCGAAGTGCTGGGCTCGCGCTGTCTGACCAGCTCTTTCGGTGTGCCGCGCTCGAAGCGCAGCACGTTATGGGTCTCGGTGCCCTGCTGGATACCGCTGTGGGTCCAGATATTCTCGGTCACGGTCAGCCAGTCGCGTGCGAACAGGGTGAAACCGCCCTGTTCCTGATGCGCATGACTTTCGTTGTAAGGCCCTGCGACGAATGCGAGCCACATCGCGTCCCGATCCCAGCCGCTGCGCGCGAACAGGTGGCCGGTGCCTGCTGCGTGGTGAAACAAGGCTTCGGGAGCGGCCGCCTTGGCATCGCCCTCTGGCAGCAGATCGTGCAGCGTGTTGAAGCCGTTGCTCATCTGCGGGATCGAGATCCGATGCAGCCACCACGAAGCCAGCGCTTGCGAACGGGGATCCTTGCTCAGTGCGCGTGCTTCGAGCACCAGTCGTCGATGGTAGTCGTAGAGCTCCGGCACCGACACACGCGACTGGTCGCCGATCGGCGCGAAGCGGTCCATCGTCGGCACCGTCGCATGGACCCAGTAGGCGATGCTGTCGTTCACGTGCGGATTGCGGTTGGCGATGTCGTCGCCGGTGGCGTCTCGCCATAGCCGGTAAAGCGCGAACAGGCGCATGTGCGCGGCGCCGTAGCCGGTGCCTTCCAGGCTGCCGCCGCCCGGCAGCTTCGCGAAATACGCCTGCAGCGGCGGCATTTTTTCGTCATGAAGGAAACGCATCCAGTCGTTGCTGCCGCTGGCCAGCGCCCAGTACAGGGTCGCCTCGACGAAGCTGCAGTAATAGTTGTTGCCGGGGTTGTCGACCGACCAGCCGGTCCACGGGCGCGGGCGGTCGCCCCAGTGCGCGCGCAGATGGTGCCAGACGTTCCACACCGCCTGTTCGGCGTACGCGGACCAGCGCTTGCGCTGCGTGTCGTCGATCTGCGCCTTGCAGGTGTCGAGAGTGATCGACAAAGCTGCGATGCGTGGCCCGACTTCGAGATAGGAGTCGCCGGCGATCTCCGGCGCGCGCCCTTCGACGATGGCCGCTTCGGCGTCGGCGACTTCCTTCTCGATCATCGTCACCGCCAGATCGCAGTATTTCTTCTTCGGATCGAGCCGGTAGAGCAACGCTGCGTGGTACGCGGAGAACGGGTAGCCGGGCTGCCCCGACACCGCACTGTCGACCCAGCGCTGGAAGCGCGCGAATGCCGGCGACTTGCGATCGATGTAGCCCAGATCAAGCGGAATGCCCGCAGTGATCGGCGCGAGCGGTGCGCGCGCTGGGACAGCGGAAACCGCTGAGCTGTCGCTGACTGCCGCATTGGCCGCCGTGGTCTGCTGGCTGCAGGCGGCGGCCAGCACCGACAGCGCACTGATCAGCATGAAGGTGAAAGAGCGTCGGGTCGGTGTGTGTGCGGCGGCCATGATGGTCAGCGATTGCGGTAGCTGATGGTCAAGCCGACGACGTTCTGGTTCGCGTCCTGGCCGGTGGCGGTGCTGTCGCGCTGATACCGGCCGAGCGATAACGTGCCGCTCCAGCGCCTTGCCCTGTCGTAGCGGACGTAGCCGGTAAAGCGTCGGGTCTCGTCCTGGCGGTCCAGATTCAGGTAATCGATGTGGAGGAGCGAGCCCGTGAAGCCGAGCTGCAGGTTGTGCCGCGCGCGCCAGCTCGCATCGATGCTCGTGCCGTAGTCGTTCTGGTCGAACGTACCGATGTCTTCGTACCGGCGACGCCCGACAAACGGCGATACGCCGAACGTCCATCGCGTTGCTGCGTAGTCGTAGTCGGCCTGCAGTTGGCGTTGGAGGTACGGGGAAGCGTTGACGATGGTCTCGCCGGTGATGATGTCTGTCGGCAGTTCGGTCCCCTCGCCGACGTTGGCCAGACTGTCGGCGGCGACGTCGGAGAATTGGCTGCTGAAACGTGCGCCGAGGCTGTGTTCGGCGTTGATCCGCCAGGTCAACTCCGTGCGCAGCAACGGGTCGGAGCGCGCGCCGGCCAAGCCGGGCAGGTCGCGCCGGTAGTCGAGCCGCGAATAACCGAGATCCACCGCGATATCGAAACGATTGAGCGTGCGCGAGTAGCGTGCGAACAGCTCGGACCGGTCGTAATCGCGCGCGGTCGTATCGTCATTGAAATTCACCCGCTGCGTCTGCGCATTGAAGGCGAGCCGGCTGGTGGCGCTGAGCGGTTTGATCGCGCGCAACGCCAGATCGATACGGTTCGAGTCGAACTGATCGGTGATCTCGGCCTCGCTGCGCACGTAACGCAGTTCGGCCGCGCCACGCCAGCCCGCACCCCAATCGAAGCTCAGGGTCGGCCCGGTCGACAGCACGTTGACCTGCTGACGGTTGCCCGGCGTATCCGGCGCCAGTGTGTTGACCGGCTGCAGCGAAAGGCTGTCGATCACGCTGAAGCTGAGGCGGTCGGGAATCGCCACCCAGTTCAGTCGGGCGATCAATGCGCCGTCGACGGAATCGTCGAAGCGATCGTCGCCGTAGCGGCGATATTCGGCGCGACCGCTGATCCGGGTCTGCAGTGTCGAGGAGTCGTGACTGACTTCGAAGTCGATGCCGGGGCTCAGGATCGTGAGGGCGATCGGGTTGGCCGGCGTCACCAGCAGGTTGTCGTTGCGTTCTGCGGCGACGTCGATCACGTAGTCGATGCGCAATGCACGCGCGATCTGCGGAGAGGCCGCCAGCACCGTTGCGCCGATCAGCGCGGTGGCATGGAGTCGCTTGCGCATCATGCAGCCTCCTGTTGCCTGCTCATGGGCGATGGTTGAACACGACGCCGGCGAACTTCTCCGGCGGGAAACTCGCGACCGCCTTGTCGATGGCATCCGGCGCGACCTGGCCGTAACCGACCACCAGCACCACCAGATCGGCGAGATCGGACAGGATCCTCGCATCCGGCGAGCCCAGTACCGGCGAGCCGTCGAGGATGAGATGGCGGTTGACGTGATGCGTGCGCAGCGAGTCGATCAGTGCGCGCATGCGGAACGAGCTGAAACTTTCGCCGGGCGTTTCGCGGATACGGCCCGCCGGAATCAACTGCAGCCGGGGGATGCCGGTGGGGTAGACGATGTCGCGCATCGAGATGTCCTCTTTCTCGAGGAAATCGATCAGACCACCGCGGTCTGCGGCGACCTGCAGCGCATCGCCCTGGGCCGGATGGGTCGCATCGCAGTCGATCAGCAGCGCCTGTTTGGTGTCGTCGAACGCGAATGCCGCAGCGAGGTTGCGTGCGACATAGCTGCCGCCGCAGCCGTGACGCACCGGCGCCACCAGAGTCACGAAATTGCTGCTGAGGTTGCTGCCCAGCGCGATCAACCGCGTGCGCAACTCGCGGAACGCGTCCGCGTGGACGCGCACGGATTCCTGTCGATGGATCAGTCGGCGTTCTTCCAGCTGGCGTGTGGTCAGCGCCTGCTCCTGCCGCGTCGTGCTCAGCGATTGCGAGACGGCTTGTACGTCGTTGTCGTGGCGGTCGTTCATGCGTGCATCTGCTTGTAACCGTAGACCAGGCCGTAGGCGAGTACGACCGCGCACACGATCGAAGCGCTGACCGCCATCCGCATGTATTCGCGGCGACGATCGCGCGGCGTGCGATAGCGCGGCACCACGGTGAGCAGCGCGTAATGGCTCTGGCGGTCGAGCTGGCGCGGCGAACGCACGCGCGGATCGAAGCGCGCCAGCAGGAACAGCAGCCCGAACGGCGCCAGAGTGGCGGCCGCCAGGCCGCCCAGCGCGAAATGCATGAAGCGCAGACCGGTCGGGCGCAGCGGCATCTGCGCCGGATCCTGGATCCGCATGGTCAGACCGCGACGTTCGCGGTCCATCTCCATCGACACCCGCGCGTTCTCGCGCCTGCGCAACATGTCCTGATAGATGTCGCGGTTCACTTCGTAATCGCGGGTGAGCTCGGCGAGCGTGCTTTCCGACGCTGCGATCCGACGGCTGCGGCCCAGTTCGTCGCCGAGCAGACCTTCCGACGCGCCCATCCGCGACTGGATCGCGGCGATTTCGCGGCGCGTATCCGCCAGCCGGCTGCGCAGTTCCTGATACAGCGGATTGACCCGCGAATCCTGCGCGTCGTCGCCGGTACGCGGCTGGCTGCGGCGCTGTTCTTCCTGTTTCATCACGTCCTGGATATCGGCCATCTGATGACGGATGCGGACCACGTCGGGGTGCTTGTCGGTGTAACTCAGCAGCAAGGTGTCGAGCTTGTTCTGCAGATCCAGCAACTGCCCGCGGTAGAGCGTCTCGCGGCTCTGCACCGCCGTTACCGCCGATTCGCCCGACAACTGCGCGGACAGCGCTTCTTCGCGCGAGCGCAGTTCCATCAGACTCATCCGGGTCTGCTCGACCTGCGTGCGCAATGCGCCGATGCGCGTGGTGACGTCGGTAGCGCTGCCGGGCTGTGCGTCCGCATTGTCGGAACGGTAGCCCTGCAGATTGTTTTCAGCCTCGGTAAGCTTGTCGTGATAGTCGTTGACCTGCTTGTCGATGAACTCGTAGGCCTCGCGGCTCTCGCGCTCCTTGCTGGCCATGCTTTCCTCGATCAGCAGATTCGCCATCGCACCGGCGACTTTGTACGCGCGCTCCGGATCGTTGTCGCTGTAGGTGATCTGGACCAGATTCTGGCGCGCATTCTTGATCAGGGTGCGGTCGCGCAACTGTTCGATCAGCCGGTCCTGCATCACCGGCGATGGCTTTTCCTCCATCCAGCCGCCGGTCGCGAGGAGCTGATGCATGACCTTGGGGCTGAACACGACCTGCCGCGCCAACCCGGCGCGATCCACCGCCTGCGTCGACACTGCACGGTTTTCGAGCAGTGGTTGGAGAATATCGCTTTCCTGCGCGAGTACAGAGGTCGTGGCCACGTACTTGCGCGGCAGCAGGAACAGACCGACGAGCAGCGCGATCAGCGCGATCGTGGCGAAGATCGACGCCAGTACCACCTGATAGCGACGTGCTTCATGCAGCAGGATCGGAATCAGGTCGCCTAGACCGAGCGCGGCCTGCGCAGGCGCGCCCGCGCGCCCGGTCGGGGGGCGTCGGGCCGGAAGCGGGGCATTCATCAGAACGTCCGCTCCGGCACCGTGATCACATCGCCAGGGGCGACCGGATAGTTGGTGGTCAGATCGCCGCGATTGAGGATGCGATCGAGTTTGATCTCGTACGTCCTTGCGCTTTCGCCGGATCTGCGATGCAGTTCGGATCGGTCGGGCGCCGCGAATTCGGTCAGACCGCCGGCCGCAAGCACCGCGTCCAGCACGGTCATGCCGGGACGGAAGGGCACCGAGACCGGCTGTCGTACCGCACCGGTCACGCGCACGCGCGACAGATATTCGTGACTGCGCAGCTGGGTGAGGATCACCGCCACCTGCGGATCGCGGACATACGCCGAGAGCTTGTCCTGGATGTCTTTGGCGACTTCCGGCGGCGTGCGGCCGCCGGCGAGCACGTCGCCGATCAGCGGGACCGAGATCATCCCGTCCGGGCGTACCGGCACGGTGATGCCCAACTCGGGATTGCGCCACACGGCGACCTGGACCTGATCGTCCACGCCGATCCGGTAGGCGTCCACGGCCTGGGTCTGGGTCGTATTGATGGGCGGAGCGCCGGCTGTGGAAGCGCCGGTGGTGGCGCAACCGGCAAGGATGAGGGACAGGCACAGCCCCCAGACGCATCGGATCGTAAGCATTCTGTCCCCCGGTTATTACGTTGAATCATAACGGGAATCGGAGAAACATGAGGCCAGTCACAAAAATGACCTGCAAGCAGGGTCTGACCCGGATGGCACTCGCTCAAGCCCCGTCACCCCCGCGAACGTGGGGATCCAGCGTCCTTGCCTGGCTGCAAGGACCTGCAGTTACTGGATTCCCGCGTTCGCGGGGGACAGCGAAAATCGGGATGCGGCGTTAGCAGGTTGCAGGAAAACCTCCCCCCAGGAGTTTTTTCTGCTCGCACAATGGCCTCTGCGGCAGAGTCGCTGCGACACCAACACGCTCGCCATCCGTTTCAAGAATTGGGTCTCAATGGCCTCTGCGGCCGAGTCGCTGCGACGTAATCAAACGGCGGCAAGTCACCTGGGTCGAGTCTCAATGGCCTCTGCGGCCGAGTCGCTGCGACAGGTCAACTCAGCAGTCGAAAGAGTGGCCGAGTCTCAATGGCCTCTGCGGCCGAGTCGCTGCGACATGTAAAATTATTTCACCAACAGGAACAATATTGTCTCAATGGCCTCTGCGGCCGAGTCGCTGCGACCGTACAACTCGGGCGAGTTCAT
>JANLSB010000415.1:0-3461 GCA_031362125.1 Lysobacterales bacterium
CGACGGCGGCCAGCGCGGTCAGTACCAGCCCGACCGACAGCGGCACGGCTCCGAAGCGGGCCCGCGGCGGCGCGGTGTTGATGACATCCATCTCAGCCATCGGTACCCCAGTCTTCGGTCATTGGATCGGGCATCGTCGGCGGAAACTGGACGTGGAACCGCTGTGCGCCAAGGTTGGCGCGGACCACGGCGGGATCGACCCGGGCCAGCTTGCGTTCCGGTGTCAACGCGACCTCAAGCACGAACTGTAGGGGTCCGAGCTGCGCGCGCAGCGGCTCGGGCAGGCACGCGAAATCATCGCGCGCGGCCAGATAGAGATAGGTGTCGGCCTTCCGTTGGCTCTTGTAGACGAAGGCTTGCATGGCCGGAACGGGAGGATGCCTCTGCTGACAGGATGGAAACGCCCGGCGCAACCGCCGCGAGGCGGAAGCGGGGAACTCGACGCCACGGGCCCTTGTGAGGCCCGCCCCTGTCAAATCAAACAGTTACGCGTCTGACTTGCGGCGGATGCATCCAAGTATCGCCCAACTGCCGGATATCGTGGAAATTCCGGGCGAATTGTGCGGCAAAGCACGCTTTTGGGCTAGGGTTTCGCACCGTGACCCTTGCTCATCGCGTCCGCTCCGCCCTCTCTGGCATATCAGGAGGGTGAAGAAGCGCCTTCGCAAGGTACGGCCCGCGAGCGATGAACGCCCGAGCGCTATGCGTGAGGGCCGGACGCGGTGGCCCGCCCCTGTCATCTGCGCCATGCGCCGGTAAGCTGCGAAACCTCCCGCACGCTTCCGACAGCACTATGACCGTCCATGCCCGTCGTATCCCACTCTCACTGCGCGGAATGATCGCTACGGCGATCGCCCTGTCCGCCACGCTCGCCTCCGCGCAGACGGCGCCTCCGCTGACGATGGAACGGATCATGGCCGATCCCGACTGGATCGGCAGCGGCGTGGAGCAGGCATGGTGGTCGTGGGACGGCACCCAGGCGCTGTATCAGCGCAAGCGCGACGGCGCGACGATCCGTGACCTCTGGCGGGTGCCTGTCGCCGGTGGCGCTGTCGTCAACGTCAACGTCGACGATGCTGGCCGCGCCGCGCTCGATGCCGCGCGACCGGTATTCGATGCCACCCGCACACGGATGGCGTTCGTGCGCAATGGCGATATCTTCGTCCGCGACCTGCGCAACGGCGCGCTGACCCAGCTGACCCGCAGCGAAGCGCAGGAATCGCTGCCGCAGTGGAGCCGCGATGGTGGTCTGGTGTGGCGCGCCGACAACGACTGGTTCCGCTGGACCGCAGCAAACGGCGGCGTGCAGGCGGCGAATGTGCAGGCTGCCGACGACCCCGGCAAAGCACCCGCCGCAGACGATCTGCGCGACCGTCAGCTGCGGCTGATCGAGACGCTGAAAAACGACCGCGACCGCCGCGAAGCCGCGCGCCTGCAGGAGCAGGCATGGCGCCGCGCCGACGGCAGCCGGGCGCCGACGCCGGTGTATCTGGGCAAGAAGGTCGAGATCGTCGACAGCGCGCTGTCGCCCGACGGCCGCTGGCTGCTGGTCGTGACGAAGGCGAAGGACGCCGAAGGCGGTCAGGCCGGCAAGATGCCGAAGTACGTCACCGAATCCGGCTACGAGGAATTCGAGGAAGTGCGCACACGCGTGGGTCGCACCGCGCCGATCGCGCACACGCTGTGGCTGATCGATATCGCCGCCGCGAAAGCGACCGAACTCAAGTTCGATGGGCTGCCGGGGATCGGCGACGACCCGCTCGCGGCGTTGCGCAAAGCAGCGAAACAGGATGCGCTGAAAGGCAGCCGCGCGGTACGGATCGAGACCGACGGCGACGGCAGCGGCCCGGCCATCCACTGGAGCGACGACGGCCGCAACGTCGCAGTGCTGGTCCGCGCCGTCGACAACAAGGACCGCTGGGTGGCAACGGTGGATCTGGCCGGCACCAAACTGCAGTCGCGCCACCGTCTGACCGACCCCGCCTGGATCAACTGGAACTACAACGATTTCGGCTGGCTGCCCGACAGCAGGACGCTGTGGTATCTCTCCGAGGAAAGCGGCTACTCGCATCTGTATGTCAGCGATGGCGGCAAACCGCGTGCGTTGACCTCGGGCCGTTGGGAAGCCTCGTCGCCGACGCTCTCCGCCGACGGCAGCCGTCTGCAGTTCCTCTGCAACCGCGCCTGGCCAGGCGATTACGAAGTCTGCGACGTGCCAGTGGCCGGCGGCGCGGTGCGCGAACTGACCGCGCTGGACGGCGTCGAGGATTTCGTCGCCTCGCCCGATGGCAGCAAACTGCTGGTACGTCACTCCGACAGTTATCTGCCGCCGCAGCTCGCAGTGGTGGACGCGTCGGGTGGCGACGCGCGCGAACTCACCGACACGCGCTCGCCCGGGTTCAAGGCGCAGGACTGGATCGCGCCCGAATACGTCAGAGTCCCATCGAAACACGGTGCAGGCGAGATCTGGGGCAAGTATTACGGACCGGGGACTATTGAGGCCGGGAAGAAATATCCGGTGGTGCTGTTCGTGCACGGCGCCGGCTACCTGCAGAACGTCAGCGACAAGTATCCGGCTTACTTCCGCGAACAGATGTTCCACAATCTGCTGGTGCAGCAGGGCTATATCGTGCTCGATCTGGATTACCGCGCCTCCGAAGGCTACGGCCGCGACTGGCGCACCGCGATCTACCGGCACATGGGCGAACCCGAGCTGCAGGACTATCTGGACGGCATCGACTGGCTCGTCGCCAAGAAACAGGGCGACCGAGAGCGCGTTGGCATCTACGGCGGCAGCTATGGCGGCTTCATGACCTTCATGGCGCTGTTCAAGCAGCCCGGCGTTTTCAAGGCCGGCGCCGCGCTGCGCCCGGTGACGGACTGGTCGCAGTACAACCACGAATACACCAGCAACATCCTCAATACGCCGGAACTCGACCCCGAGGCATACAAGCGCTCATCGCCGATCGAACTGGCGTCCGGCCTGCGCGATCATCTGCTGATCTGTCACGGCATGATCGACGACAACGTCTTCTACAGGGATTCGGTGATGCTGGCGCAGAAGCTGATCGAACTGCGCAAGGACAAGTGGGAGCTGGCGAGCTATCCGCTGGAGCGCCACGGATTCACCCATCCGGATGCCTGGTACGACGAATACCGCCGCATCCACGAACTGTTCGAGCGCACGCTGAAGTGATTCCACGTCGCGCCAGTCTCTTTCCGTCCGCTGCACTTAGCGCAAATGTAACGAAATAATTGCGAATTATTGAGATCGCCATCATGTTGCGCTAAGGCGCAACCCGGATGCTGTGAAGATGCAGAAGAAATCGAAGTTCACCCGCCCGACCCTCCGCGCCAATACGCTTTTTTTTCTGGTCGTCGGTTTCATGGTGGTGGCGTTGAACACCCGTTTCTGGAGCATCGTGTTCGACACATCGGGGCTGGGTGGCCTTCGCGGCGTC
>JANLSB010000473.1:0-3039 GCA_031362125.1 Lysobacterales bacterium
GAGGACGGTGCCCGTGGTTTCGATAATCAGATCATCCATCAGAAGAGAGAGTACCGAGAAAGCGGGAAGAGGGAAAGGTGGGACGAGAAGTTAGCGGGTAGCAGATAGTAGGTAGCGAATAGGGAAAACTACCTACTACCCGCTACCTTCTACCTACTAAAGAAGAGCCCCTTACGGAAGCCCTCCTCTATTTTCTGTATGACGAACTCAATTAACGAACAGCGTCCTTGAGAGTCTTTCCAGCCTTGAAGGATGGAACCTTCATCGCAGGGATGGAAATCTTCTGGGTCGGGTTGCGTGGGTTCACACCCGTGCGAGCCTGACGCTTGGAAACACGGAACGTTCCGAAACCGGTGATCGTCACGTTTTGGCCCTTCTTGAGCTCCTTCGTGATGGTACCGATAAGTGCCTCGAGGGCATCGGAAGCGGCGCGCTTGGTAATGCCTGCGGCGTCCGCAATGGCGGCGATAAGATCCTGCTTGGACATGGGGATCGGGGGTAAAAGAGATAAGATAGTCAGAATTCTACTCAGCGAAAGCGCATCTGCAAGCCAAAAGTTGTGAAAGAATCTCTTGATTTTGGCTTTCGATCGTGAATATGGCTTAGATAAGCCAAAATTTATGAACACAGCTTGAGCACAGTTATGCGAAAAGAGATGACGATTATGGCAAAAGCGTTACGAATGATCACTGAACGCACATGTGAATGATTCGTTGCAACGACGTATGTGCTTTGACAAAGAAGCGATCTTCCCCGATCCTCTCCGCTGACTATGATACGGCTTCGCGATACAATCACCCTGTGCGTTTTCTCTTTGCTGCTACCTATAGCGGTGAAGCGATATCGCTACGCCGCTATGCGAGTAGTAAAGAACAATCTTAGTATTCCCTTCATCGCGTAACCGTATGAGCAAACATTTAGTGATCGTCGAAAGCCCGACCAAGGCAAAAACCATCAAACGGTTTCTTGGAAAAGACTACATTGTGGAGTCCAGCATGGGCCACATTAGGGATCTGCCAACGAGCGAAATCGGCATCGACACCGAGGGCGACTTCGAACCGACGTACATCATCCCCAAGGAGAAAGCGACGACAGTGAAGAACTTGAAGGCTGCATTAAAGGAGGCGGACACACTCTGGATCGCCACTGATGAAGACCGCGAAGGAGAAGCCATTGGCTGGCACTTGCTGGAGGCGCTGAAAGTGAAGAATCCCGAGAAGGTGAACCGCATCGTCTTTCACGAAATCACCGAGAGCGCCATCAAAGCCGCTATCGAAAACCCGCGCCACATCGACTACAAACTGGTACATGCGCAGCAAGCTCGGCGCGTTCTGGATCGTTTAGTCGGTTACACGCTCTCGCCGTTTCTATGGAAAAAAGTCTACCGCGGACTCTCTGCCGGTCGCGTGCAGTCAGTGGCTGTTCGTTTAATCGTCGATCGCGAACGCGAGATTCAGAAATTTAAAGCCGACGAATACTGGACGATCCAAGCCGACCTTAAGAAAGATTCGGGCGAAGAATTCTCTGCAGACTTCAAAGAAAAAAACGGAACCGCATTCACACCGACGAATGAAACTGAAGCCAAGAGCATCGTCACCGACATCGAAGGTGCGTCATTTGCCGTGCAGTCCGTCGATACGAAAGAACTGAAGAAGACACCACCAGCACCGTTTACGACATCGACACTGCAACAGGAAGCCGCACGCAAACTCGGCTTCTCTGTCAAACAAACAATGGTGGTCGCACAACAGTTATACGAGGGTGTGAGCCTTGGTAAGGGCGCTGGCACGTCCGGTCTCATCACCTATATGCGTACCGACTCGGTGAACCTGAGCGAAAAAGCGCTTTCTGATATAAAGGAAACGATCGAGAAAAATTACGGCCGCGAGTACGTCCTCGCCTCGCCTCGCTTGTACAAGACAAAGGCAAAAGGCGCCCAAGAAGCACATGAAGCTATCCGTCCAACCGAAGTCAGCCGCACGCCACAGTCGCTTGCTGATGTCCTCGATGATCAGCAACTAAAGCTCTACACGCTCATCTGGAACCGCACGATGGCAACCCAGATGGCTGCAGCTGAACTAAAGCGCGTGGGCGCTGATATCGCCGTTCAAGGAAAAGCGCATGCCTATATGTTCCGCGCCACCGGACAGACTGTGCTCTTCGATGGTTTCCTCCGTGTGTACTTCGAGGATAAAGATGAAGAACAGATAGAGAAAGATAAAGCTGCCGGTGAAGCCGACGGTGAAAAATTCCTGCCTGAACTGAAAGAAGGCGAAGCGCTGGACTTAGACAAACTGACCGACGAACAGCACTTCACCAAGCCGCCACCACGCTACACGGAAGCATCGCTCGTAAAGAAGTTGGAAGAGGAAGGTATCGGCCGCCCGTCCACGTACGCTCCAACCATCTCGACCATCCAACAGCGCGGCTACATCCGCAAGGAAGGAAAGCAGCTCGCACCGGAGGACATCGCATTTACCGTTATCGATCTCCTCGCTGCGCACTTCACGGACATCGTAGACCTCAAGTTCACGGCCCGCATGGAAGAAGAACTGGATGACATTGCCGAAGGAAAATTGGAATGGGTACCATTCATGCGCAGTTTCTTCGGACCGTTCAAAAAACTGGTCGATGAGAAGACGAAAGAGATTAAGAAAGAAGACGTCATGAAAGACCGTGAACTCGGCACGGACGAAGAAACAGGTTTGCCCATCGTCGTGCGTACCGGCCGCTTTGGTGCCTACGTCCAGCTTGGACTCTGGGACAAGGAAAAAGGCAAGAAGGCCAAGCCGAAGGCGGCATCACTCTTTAAGAATATGAAGACTGAAACGGTGACGCTGGAAGAAGCGAAGGCACTGCTGTCCTTCCCGCGGAATCTCGGAAAAGATGATCAAGGTAACGTGGTAGAGCTGCACCTCGGCCGCTTCGGTCCGTACCTCAAGGCTGGAACGTCAACGGCGTCCGTGCCAGAGACGCAGCATCCGTTCACCGTAGACCTGCCCATGGCTCTTGGCTTCCTGGCAGCGAAACTACAGAAAG
>JANLSB010000509.1:0-1545 GCA_031362125.1 Lysobacterales bacterium
TGGCGTGGAACTTCAAACGCATGGCGGCACTGCGCCCAGAATCCGTCCAGATGGTCTGAAATCGCCGGAAAAGCACTCGTCCCGGCAAAATCGGCGGCTCATAAAGACTATGTACGTACCAAGACGGAGCGTTCTCTGAATGGATTCCGGTCGCCGACGACTACGACGACGGCGGCTTCTCGGGCGGCACGCTCGAACGCCCTGCCCTGCAGCGGCTGATGGCGGACATCGGGGCGGGCCGGATCGACATCGTCGTCTCCTACAAGATCGACCGCCTCAGCCGCTCCCTGTTCGACTTCGCCGAACTGGTGAAGATCTTCGACAAACACGGCGTGACCTTCGTGTCGGTGACCCAGCAATTCAACACCACCGACGCGATGGGACGGATGCTGCTCAACATCCTCCTGACCTTCGCACAGTTCGAGCGCGAGCTGACCTCCGAGCGCATCCGCGACAAGTTCTCGGCCAGCAAAAAGAAAGGCATGGGCGATCAGCGACAGGGTTTCTCGCAAGGCAAGTTCCACAGCAAGTGATTCCCGATCAGGTCAGGCCCTGCCGGTCGAGATGAACGGCTTCGCCTTGGCCGGAAAAGCGTCAATACGACGAAACCGGTGCCGCGCAAGCGGGCCGGTTTCTTTTTTTGCGACAGACGAGGACAACACATGATGCGATTCCACTCCGCCCTTGTCTTGTTGACGTGCCTGCTGCTGGGCTGCACGTCGAGCGACCCCGATGCAGTGCCGGACGCGGCCGGCAAACCGCGTTACCCGGGCGAGGCGTCGCTGGCGCTGCTTTACACAAAAACGGCCGACGGTGAAATGAACTATCTGTGCAGCGCCACGCTGGTCGCACTGGACGACCGCCGCGTCCCGCAGCCGGGCATCCTCACCGCAGCCCACTGTTTCGCCGATGCGCCCCCGGACGCTCAGGGCTATTACGCATCCTTCGACGACGGCAAAACTCATATGAAGCTTGGCCGTGCCTGGATGGGCGACCGCTTCGCAGGGGGCGACATCGCTTTCGTCGAACTCGAGCCGCCGCCCACCACACAGACCACGACGAAACATCGTATGCCGACACCGCTGCCGGTGACGCTGGCGCCGCCCGTCGTCGCTGCTGGCGATAATGTGTGGACGTGGGGCAACCCGGACAATCAGGGCCGCGCGCTTGCGGTGGGCTATGTGATGAATCCGGAATACCGCAAACCACCGATCAGCGGCACCGTGGACGGCAAAGACGTGTTGCTCGACATGCGCGGTTACATCGTGATCGACATCAACACCGCCCCGGGCTCTTCCGGCGGCCTGCTGCTCGGCGGCAACGGCGCCATCGGCGTGTTCAGCAGTGATTTTCACCACGAGCGAGGCTTCAGAACTGCATTCGTGACCCCGGTCGCCAGACTTGAACCGCAGCTTTCGCAACCAGGAAAGCTGCTGTAGACCGGAAAACCGATTCGCCGGGAACCCCCGGCGAATCGGCCCAGTTATTGCGGTGTGGGATCGTAACGGGCCCATCGACCACATCTTTACCAAACGCTCAGTACAG
>JANLSB010000570.1:0-1694 GCA_031362125.1 Lysobacterales bacterium
CGGCGTGCGGCCTGAGCGCTTTCTGTTCGGCGCGCTCGTGGTGAAAAACGAAGCTGCCCATGCCGAGGCGCTTCGCCCGGTACATGGCCGCATCGGCGCGATCGATCAGCACTTGCGGCGTGTCGCCATCGTCGGGATACAGGCAGATACCGATACTCGCGGTGAGCCGAAGGATATGGTCTCCGATGCGGAAAGGCATTCCCAACGCGGAGATCACCTTGTGCGCCACGACGGAGGTGTCGGAACGACTCCCGATATCGGTGAGCAGGATCAGGAATTCATCGCCACCATGCCGACTGACTGTGTCGGTTTCACGGACGACCGACGACAGACAATGCGCAGCGCGTTGCAACACCTGATCGCCGACCGCGTGGCCCAGGGTGTCGTTGATCATCTTGAAGTTGTTCATGTCGACGAACAGCAGCGCAAGCCGACCGCCGTTGCGTCGCGCCATCGCGACCGCATGCGCGAATCTGTCGAGGAGCAGCTCGCGATTGGGAAGCTCCGTAAGCGCATCCAGCTGGGCGGATCGGGCGACGTGTTTCAGCGCATCCGCGCAGAATTCCGCATCGGCCTGGGCGCGCAAGGTGGACATCACCAGATTCTGGTTCGCTTCCAGCAGATGCGCGGCATCGCTGCTGCCCAGCTGGTGCTCGGCGGCTTCGATCTGCAGATTCAATTCGGCGAGATGGGCGCGCACTTCGGTCACTTCGGCCCGGGCTTCATCGCCCTTGTGTTTGAGTTCGGCCAAGTCGCGCACAGCCTTGGCTCCTTGCTCTTCGATGGATGGGCCATGCCGGGGGACAGTCATTGAGGCATGCCTAATCGGGCGATCGATCTGTGCCGTTGCCCAGTTTGAGCGGCTGCGACGTCTCGCGGGTCGGTCGGCCACCGAGAAGACCTTCCTGCCCGGACAGGCGGTCTCCAATCTGAATGCCCGTGTCGTCGATACTGAACAGGCGCAGCTCGTTTGAGTGCGCACTTGCGCGCACCTTCACCACCGCGATGACTCGCAGCAAGCGGCTTTCGACTTCGATATAGCGTTGAACGATGATGGCATCGGTCATGAACGCCGTTCCGTAGGGGCTGAAGCGCAGGTCGGTGTATCGATCCTCCAGTTCGGAGGTCATCAATACCGTCACGCCGGCAGCGGCCAATGCCATCACCATGCGCGAGAGATTTTCCCGGAAGTCTTCGCGGAACGTCGGCGCCAGCGCCAGCTCGAAGCCGGAAAGCGAGTCGATCACGACGCGGGTGGCGTCGAGGCGGCGCACCTCACTGATCAGCAGACGCGTGGTCTCATCCAGTGAGAGATCGGGTGCCCAGCTGTCGACCAGTCCGATCTGGCGTTTATCGATCAATGCCGCAATGGCCGGCGAACGGCCATGCGTTGGACGCTGCTCGAATGCTGCGATGACCCCGGTCTCGCCGATCCGCGCCCCTTCGACAAGGAACGCAGCGGCCAGCAGGCTCTTGCCAGACCCGGATGGCCCGGCGACGAGCAGCGAATAGCCCTGCGGCAGACCGCCTCCCAGCATCTCATCGAGCCGAGGCACGCCCATGCGGAGCCGCTTGATGGGCAGGACATCGGGAGTATGCGATTGCGGGTTCAGCGCCGACGCAGTGTGGAAGGGTGCGAATACTTCGATGCCTGATCCGGAAATGCGGAAGGTATGCAGCCCCGGCAGCGTGGG
>JANLSB010000575.1:0-8308 GCA_031362125.1 Lysobacterales bacterium
CGCCGGTCGTCGTCATGCGTGCAGCTCCCGTTGCGACCATGCCTGTCGATGCGCGGCGTGCAGCACCAGCTGAGGGCGGTGCCGCTGTACGCGTTCGATCGCCTCGTCGGTGTTCTCCGCACGACCGGTCTGCAGCAGCCAGGCCGCCACCGCCGCCGAGCTGCGCGAATAGCCCAGCGCACAGCAGACCAGCACACCGCCATCGTCGTAAGCCAGTTGTTTTTCGATCGCCTCGGCCGCCGCTGCGAGCTGCGAATGCGTGGGCGCGATCAGATCGAGCATCGGCACGCAGCGCACGGGAATGCCGATTGGCGCCGACAGCTCGGCACTGACATCGACGATCCGCGCGATGCCGAGCGCACGGGCCTGCGCGGCGGTCGGCATGCGTCCGAGCCAGACGCGGTCCGCGATCCGCACGGCCGGCGCTTCGCGCGCGGTCCACAAGCGCGAGTTGATCCATGCGCCGAGCCGGTACGGCGCCAGCAGCCAGCGCATGGCGTGCGCGATGCGCCCGTCCGCGTGCTTCTGGAACCCATCGACACCGAACACAGCGTAGTGCAGCGCGACCATCAGCAATGCGACGCCGGGCCAACACAGCCACAGCGCGATGCCGCCGAACGTCGCAGTCGCGAAACAGGCTGCTGCGCCGACGGCATAGAACAGGGCCAATCGCCGCCGCTTCGGATCCTGCGCGATGCGCGCTGTCTGCAGCGGACTTGATGCATCCAGCGGCCACAGCCACAGGCAGAGCACGCCGAGCAGCGCGCCGGTCGGGATGTCGATGAAATGATGCTGGTACGTGGTCAGCACCGATACCGCGATCAGCAGCGACCAGCCGTGCAGCAGCCAGTGAAGGCGCTGCGGCAAGAGGCGGCGATACAGATCCCACAGGATCACCAGCAGCGCGATATGCAGCGATGGTGCCTGATTGAACGGCTTGTCGAAACTGGTCAGCGCGGCGAAGAACATGCCGGGGATACCGTCGCTGTCCGGCCGCACGAAAGTAAAGCCGAGCGGAAACAGCAGGAAGCAGCTCACTGCGACCAGCTGCGCGGTGAGCAGGCGACGGCCGTGCGCGTGCAGCTCATCGCGCGTGCGACACAGGAACAGCGACAGGCCGTAGAACAGGTTGATCGACCAGTACGGGATGATCGTCCATGCGAGGAACGGCACGCCATGTTCCCAGTCGAACACCACCGCACCCACGTCGCTGCGCTGCGTCGCGAGATGATTCGCGAAGCCGTAGCTCAAATAGAAGAACGGCGCGAGGAAGGCCAGCCACAGCGCCGCCTGTTTCCATGGGCGCGTCGGTGTCGCGATCGCGATCGCGCTCATGCGTCGCGCACCGCCAGCGACACCGTGAAGATGCCGAACGCATCGATGCGCTGTTCGAGTTTGCGGAAGCCCGCCGCTTCGACCAGCTGATCCATCTCCGCCTGCGTGCGTCGACGCATCACCCATGCCTGGCCCTGTCGATGGCTGGTCAACGCGCGTGCGATCAGTTCCAGCTGCGGATGCCACGGCTGGCCGGTGTAGACCAGACAGCCGCCCGGTGGCAACGCCGCAGCGATGCCCGCCAGCGATGCGGCGACCTGATCGTTGTCGGGAAACAGTTCGTACAGCCCCGATACGACAGCTACCGTCGGTTGTGGCGACACGCTCGCCAGATCGTCGCGATCGAAGGCATCGCCGCGCACGAACTGGGCGATGCTGTAAAGACCGCGCTCGGCGATCAGCGCGCGGCCGTCGCGCACGTTGATCTCGCTGTAATCGCGCAGCAGGATCGATTCGGGTCTGAACGCATCGGCTATGCCGTCGTTCGCTTCGATCGCATCGAGCACGTAGCGGCCGTGTCCGGCAGCCACGTCCATCACGCGCAGCGGCAGCCCGCTTGCGTGTACCCGCGCAAAAGCCTTGCGCAGCAGTTCCTCGACATGGGTCTTGCGGACGCGGATGCCGCGCCAGCCGATCGAATCCAGATACGTGCGGTCGATCGCGACGCCGACCAGCGGCACGCCCTTCGCTTCATTGCGGTAGACGTAATCGAGCGTGCTGCCGGAATCGAAACCGGTGGCATGACCCAGCGCGATGCCGCGCGACAGCAGCCCGCCAAGCTTCAGCGACGCCCGCGTCAGCGCCCAGTACGCGCCGCGCGGCGTGTACCACGGCAGCGGTTTTCCGAGTGCGCGCGATTCGTCGGCCGTGAATCCGCTGCGATGCGCATCGCGCAACGCCACGGATGCCGGCGGGTTGTCGAACAGCCCGCGCACGAAGCCATGGATCCTGTCGGTCGCGAGCTTGCGATCGCGTTCGCCGAGGGTGTCGTGGAAGAACCCCGGCAGCACGTGCTTCTCTTTGCGCGCGCTGGTCAGCCGCTCGAAGAAACGATGCTGCGGTGCATGGTGCACCACCCAGTCGCTGCCGGAGATCAGCAGTTGCACCGGCAGGGTGATCGCGGCGGCATCGGCGACCACGCGGTCGGCGGCTTCGTAAAGCCCGAGCAGGATGTTCACCGAGATCGGCCGCGAGATCAGCGGGTCGGCCTCATAGCTGGCGATGCGCTCCGGGTCGTGGGTGAGAAACTTCGCTTTCACATAGCTGTTGACGAAGAAATTGCCGCGCAGCTTCCGCATCAGCGCAAGGCCGGGGCGCGCGAACGGCACGTACAGCTTGACCTTGAAGGCCGGCGAGGCCAGCACCAGTCCACGGATCTTCGGCGCGTAGTCGTGCGCCCAGGTACTGGCGACCACCGCGCCGACGCTCTGCGCGATAACGACGACGTCGGCGATGTTCATGCCGTGCACGGCCGCAATGTGATCGATGAAGGTCTGCAGGTCGCGTACCGAGGTGGCGAAGCTGGGGCTGTCGCCGCGCGCGCCCGGCGAGCGCCCATGGCCGCGCATGTCGTAGGCGAAGACATCGAAGTCTGCAAGGCCGAGTTCGTCGGCCAGATGCGCCATCCGGCCCGAATGTTCGTGACCGCGGTGGATCATGACGATGGCGCCGGTCGAGGTTGCGCTGTCGTCTACTGGCCAATGCCTGTAGAACAGCGCCACATCGTCGTGGGTGGGGAAAGTGTGTTCGGTACAGCGTCGTGACTCGGGCATGGGCTGATGCAATCCTCGCGGTGGTAGGGGTTCCGACAACGAAGCACGCAGTGTCGGGGGCGAGGCGGACGCGCTGACGCGTGATATTCGTGGAGTATTGAAGTTCGATACCGCCGGCTCAACCCTTCTGGGTGGTCGGCGGCGGGCAGGATGTCGGTCAGCGCGCTTCGCGCAGCCCGTTGCGCACGCGGCGCACGATCGTCCATGCGGTGAGCGCGCACAGCGTCGGGAACACCCAGGCCGCCCACGCCGGCAGCAGCCCGGCGATGCCGACCCACAGCGCGATGGCGCCGAGCACGAAAGCGCGGTCGCTCTTGCCCATCGGGCCGTCGTAGCGGCGGGTCGCGCCGACCGTCGGCCCCAGTGCCCCGGCGAATTCGCTCAGTCCCGCCAACACCGCAAAGGCCGCCACCCAGACCGGGGCGAAGGGCGCGACCGCCGCGAACGGCAGCGCCAGCGCGGCGTCGGCGATCACATCGGTGAGCTCGTTCAGATAGGCGCCAAGCTTCGATTGCTGGCCGAACTCGCGCGCCAGCATGCCGTCGATCGCGTTGAACGCTATCCGCAGGAACATCCACAGCGGCACCAGCAGGAAGGCCTGTGGGCCCGGCGCGGCGGCGTACAGCCAGACGCCCAGCACGACCGAGACCGTGCATGCGGCCAGGGTGACCTGATTGGCAGTGACGCCGAGCGCATGCAGACGGCGCACGATGGGCCGCAGCAGCGATTGGAACTTCGGTTTGAGGGCATAGATCGACATGGCGGCGCCATGATTCCACAGACCCGGCTCTCGACGCGAACGGCAACGGCTGCGTCGAATTGCGACGGCCATACCTCCCGTAACCTGACCATACGCGCTCGAACGGATGGCAATCGTCATCGACTGCCCCCATCATTTCCCTGTTCCTCTCGAGTCATGCTGCCATGTCCTTGTCCCTGTTCGACTTTCTCGCCGCCGGCCTGCTGCAGATGGGCTGGGGCTCACTGTTGATCTATCTGCTGATCGCGACCCAGATCACCATCTTCGCGGTGACGCTGTATCTGCATCGCAGCCAGGCGCATCGCGGCGTCGACTTCCATCCGGCGATCGCGCACGGCTTCCGCTTCTGGACCTGGCTGACCACTTCGATGATCACCAGGGAGTGGGTCGCGATCCATCGCAAGCATCACGCGAAGTGCGAGACTGCAGACGACCCGCACAGCCCGATGGTCAAGGGCATCGGCAACGTGTTCTGGCGCGGCGTCGAGCTGTATCGCGAAGCGCGCACCGACCGCGTTTCGATCGAGCATTACGGCAAGGGCGCGCCGAACGATTGGATCGAACGCAACGTCTATACCCGCCACCCGCTTGCCGGCCCGACCCTGCTGCTGTTCGTCAGCTTCGCGCTGTTCGGCTTCATGGGCGTCGCGGTGTGGGCGATCCAGATGGCGTGGATCCCGTTCTGGGCCGCCGGCGTGGTCAATGGCCTCGGTCACTGGTGGGGCTATCGCAACTTCGAGACCAGCGACACCGCGACCAATCTCACCCCGTGGGGCGTGTGGATCGGCGGCGAAGAACTGCACAACAACCACCACGCGTTTCCCAGTTCGGCCAAGTTCGCGCTCCGCCGTTGGGAGTTCGACATCGGCTGGGCCGCGATCCGCGTGCTGCAGACCTTGGGGCTGGCGAAAGTGCTGCGGGTCGCGCCCAGTCTCGACATCCGCCCGAACATCCCGATGCCGGATACCGACACGCTGAAGGCGCTGCTCACCCATCGCTTCCAGGCCATGACCGATTACCAGCGCAACGTGCTCAAGCCCGCGCTGCGCGAGGAAGCGCGGCTCGCCGGCGCCAAACTGCGCGCCCTGCTGCCGCGCAAGCTGCAGAAGGGTCTCGTCGACGACGGGCGCTGGCTCAAGCCCGATGCCCGCGAACAGCTCCAGCAATGGGTTGCACAGCGTCCACGCATCCGCACGCTGGTCGAACATCGCGCGCGGCTCGCGGCCGTGCTCGAAAGCCGCAGCCAAAGCGCCAACGACACCCTGCAGCAGTTGCAGGTGTGGTGCCGCGAAGCCGAAGCCAGCGGCATCGAGGCGTTGCAGGCCTTCTCGCTGCGGATGAAGGGTTACGCACTGCAGCCCGTGCGTGCCTGACGGCATGCGCCAGCGCCTGCTGAAACCCCTTCTGAAACCCCTTCTGAAACCGGGCAACGCCGCCGCCATGCTGGCGGCGTTGTCGTATCTGCTGCCGCTGGTGTTGTCGGCCCAGGTGCGTGGTACCGGCGACTACCTGCAGCGCATGGATGCAGATGGCAACGGCAAGGTCTCGCTGCTCGAATACCAGGACTGGCTGAGTTATGCCTTCGACAACATGGATCGCAACCGCGACGGTTTGCTCGCGTCGGAAGAACAACCCGGCGGCCGCGGCAACCCGCTGACCCGCGACGCGCACCGCGCGCGTCTGGCCGATACCTTCAAACGTCAGGACCGCAACCGCGATGGTGCACTCGACGCCAAAGAGCTTGCGGCGCCGCCGCAGGTGAAATGATCAGCGCTCAGCGGCCGATCACAGCACGATCACAGCACGATCACATCGCAATGCCGGCCGATTCCTGCGCCGGCCCGGCATCGCCGCCGAGCATCTGCTTCCAGGCGAAGTACATCGCGGCCGCGAGGAAGGCCACGAAAACACCATTGCCGATGGCGTTGACCAGCAGCAATGCCGTATCCCCGCCGACCAGGCCGGCAAGCGCGCCGAGGATGCCGAGGCCGACGCTGAACGCGAACATCACCACGAAGCCCATGATCAGGAACAGCAGCATGGCCAATAGATTCTGCGTACAGGCGCGGTAACTCCGCCGCATCGCCTCTATCAGCTTCACCTCGGTGAACATCATGTCCGGCAAGATGGTCAGGGTGAAGAAGATCGCGACGAATCCGATCGCCAACACCGCGACGATCCACAGAAACAGGCGCCCCACCGGCAAATCGCCCATCAGCTTGGTCATGTGCTCGGGGTCGATCGTGCCATTCGCCTGCGCCTCAGCCTGCACCTTGACCGAGAATTCCATCAGTTTTTCGACGTTCGCCGGGCCGACGATCAGATACAGCAGCGCCAGACAGACCAGCAGCAGGAAGATCTGCGGCACCAGTGTGCTGATCACGCGGCTTGCTTTGCCAGTGCGGATCGCGGCCAGCAGATGCGCCGGTGAGGCCTCGCGTCCTTCGTCCACTTCATGCGCGGCGAAGATCATGCCGGCGATGAGCAATGGGCCGATCATGAAAAAGACGACCTGCAGCGCGCCACCCACGGCGGGCGCGGATTGCATGGTCAGAATCAGCACGAACGACAGGCCAGCGTAGGTCAACGCCAGCAAACCGAACCCCAGCGGCGATTTGCCGAGTAGCCGGAACGCACCAAGCAACCATTCCGCGCCAGCGGACGCCCGCACCTTGCGAATTTCCATTCGTGTCCTCGTCTCTCGTCTGTTGATTCAATGACCGCGCAGTGTGGCAGCGTGGCGCGTAAAGCGCCGCAGCACGCCGCGCGCATGCGGGGTCGGTTTGACGTTGCGCGCCAAGCGCTGATGGCAATGGCCTTCGCGCTGCAGTGCTTCGCGTCGCGCATGCACGTAACCGCGCATGTGGTCGACGCTGAATTCCGGATGGAACTGCAGCCCCCAGGCGTGATTGCGCCAGCGGAAGGCCTGGCAGTCGTCCTGGTCCGAACGTGCCAGCACGGTCGCCCCGGTCGGTGGCCGCAGCACGCTCTGCAGATGGCTGACCTGCACCGCGAAGCGCGCCGGCAGCGACGCGAACAGCGGGTCGTCGCCCGCATGCGGGTGCACATCGACCGCCACCGTGCCCATTTCGCGGCCATTGGGGTTGTAGTCCACTTCGCCGCCGAGGGCATGCGCCAGCAGTTGATGACCGTAGCAGATGCCCAGGATCGGCATTTCCGCCTTCACCGCTTCGCGCAGCCAGTCGGCACTGCGTTCGCTCCAGGCGTGGCGATCCGTGACCATGGCACTGGAGCCGGTGATCAGCACGCCGGTGAAACGGCCGTGATCCGGCAGGCCTTCTCCGGCTTCGACATTCACGAAGGTGGCCTGATCCGCGCGCAGCCCGGCGGCAACCCGGATCCAGTGCGAAAACCGCCCGTGACGCCGCAAGTTGGCGACCGGCTGGCCGGTTTCGATGAACAGGAACTGTGGGTCTGGCTTGTGATTCACGGCAGGACTTGTGCTGGGGCGCGGCATGGGCGGCGGGGACTGCCGCTTATACTACCCAGTCCCCACACCGCCAGCGCCTTTCCATGCAGGGACCGACCTTCCAAGAGCTCATCCAGCGTCTGAACGCCTATTGGGCGGCCCAGGGCTGTGTGCTGATCCAGCCTCTCGATCTCGAAGTCGGCGCCGGCACCTTTCACCCGGCCACCTTCCTGCGCGCGTTGGGTCCGGAGCCGTGGAACGCCGCCTACGTCCAGCCTTCGCGCCGCCCCACCGACGGCCGCTACGGCGAAAACCCCAACCGTCTGCAGCATTACTACCAGTACCAGGTGGTGATGAAGCCCAACCCCGACAACATCGTCGAACTGTATTTCGATTCGCTGAAAGCACTGGGCGTCGATCCGCTGGTGCACGACCTGCGTCTGGTCGAGGACAACTGGGAATCGCCGACCCTCGGCGCCTGGGGCCTCGGCTGGGAAGTGTGGTTGAACGGCATGGAAGTGACCCAGTTCACCTACTTCCAGCAGGCCGGCGGCATCGAGTGCAAACCGGTGCTGGGCGAGATCACCTACGGGCTCGAACGCTTGTGCATGTATCTGCAGAACTGCGACAACGTCTACGACCTGATCTGGACCGTCGGCCCACAGGGCCCGGTGACGTATGGGGACGTGTTCCTGCAGAACGAACGCGAGCAGAGCGCCTACAACTTCGAGCACGCGAACGTCGAAGAACTCTTCCACCGGTTCGATGCCTGCGAAGCCGAAGCGCTGAAACTGGTGGAACTGGGTCTGCCGCTGCCGGCGTATGACCAGGTGTGCAAGGCCTCGCATGCGTTCAATCTGCTCGACGCCCGCCGCGCGATTTCGGTGACCGAGCGCCAGCGCTACATTTTGCGCGTGCGCAAATTAGCCCAGGCGGTTGCCGAAAGTTATTTCGCGCAGCGCAAAAAGTCGGGCTTTCCGGGCCTGAAGCAGCCCCCACAGCTCGCCGTCG
>JANLSB010000079.1:0-1814 GCA_031362125.1 Lysobacterales bacterium
GCGCGATGGCGACGATGCTGGCGGCGCATCGCGAGATCGAAAGTGATCGCGATCGCGCCGAGCTGGAGCAGTTGTGGGGCTTGCGTGATGGCAGCCTCTCCACACGTTCCGGATTGAGCGCAGTACCGATGTTCGATGCACTTCGTGCCGGGAAGCTGAAAGCGGTGTGGATCGTCTGCACCAATCCCGTGCATTCGATGCCCGATCTCGCGCACGTGCGCGGGGCGCTGCAGACCGCGGAACTGGTGATCGTGCAGGAAGCCTTCGCACAAACCGATACCGTGCCCTATGCGGATGTTCTGCTGCCGGCCGCGACCTGGGGCGAAAAAGACGGCAGCGTCACCAACTCGGAGCGTCGTATTTCGCGCGTGCGCGCAGCGGTGATGCCACCGGGCGAAGCGAAGCCCGACTGGTGGATCGCGCATGAAGTCGCGTCTCGTCTGGAGGCACGATGGCGCTCGCAGCGGCAGGATAGTGCGACAGAGCCATTGTTCGCATTCGCCGGGCCGGCAGAGATCTTCGACGAGCATCGACGACTGACCCGCGGTCGCGATCTCGATTTCAGCGGCCTCGATTACGCGCTGCTGGATGCAGCGGGACCGCAGCAGTGGCCGCTGCCCGAAGGCGCGGCACAAGGGTCGGCCCGCCGCTATGTCGACGGCGTCTTCGCAACCGATGACGGCCGCGCACGGTTCCAGCCAACAGCCTATCGTCCGGTCGCAGAGGCGATTTCCGCTCACTATCCTTTCCGACTGCTGACTGGCCGGCTGCGCGATCAGTGGCACGGCATGAGCCGTACGGGGCGCGTCCCCGGCCTCATGAGCCACAGCCCGGAACCATCGCTGTGCATGAACCCTGCGGATGCCTTGCGCCGCGGCTTTGGCGCGGGTGATCTGGTACAGGTGAAAAGCAAACGCGGCGCGCTGGTGCTGCCGCTGGAACTCTCCGACGGGATGCGCAGCGGCACGGTATTCGCGGCGATGCACTGGAGCGGTCAATTCCTGGCCAGCGGTGGGATCAACGAAGTCAGTCACCCGGCGATCGATGCCCGTTCGCAGCAGCCGGAACTCAAGCACGCCGCAGTGCGGATCGAGAAGGCCGAATTCGCGCAACAGTGGCTGGTGGCGCGTCGCGGCGACGCTCTGGCGATGCAGGCGATGGTGCAGCCTTGGCTGCGCGACTTTGGCTACGCCTCGATCGGACTGTATCCGGTGATGTCCAATCCAGTTACGCCGGGGAGCGGCGAAGATGGCGTTCGCGAACAGGTTGACGGCGAGCAGGAAACTTGGCTGGTGCTGCGCGCGTCTTCCGATGCGATTCCCGAAGCTGCATTGGATGCGATCACTTCCGCGCTCGGTCTGTTGCCCGGCGCCGACACCCTCGAGTACCGCGACCCGCGCCGCGGTCAGCTCAAGCGCGTGCTTTGGCGCGAGTCGGAGGAGGGCAGTCGTATCGACGGTTTACTGCTGCAGTCCGCGCAGCGTGCGCGCCTCGACGAAGGCCTGTTCGATCTGGCCTTGGCCAGCACGCCCTGGGCTGGACCGCGGCTCGCGGTGTTTGCGCGTCTCGACAGCGGCGGCGCGCGCGATCGCTTGATCTGCAACTGCATGCAGGTGCGCGAATCGAAAATTCGCGCGCGTGTCGCACAGGGCGCGGATGTCGCTGCGCTCAAACAGATGCTTGGCTGCGGCACGGTCTGCGGCTCGTGCCTGCCGCAGTTGTCGCAGTTGTGCAGTGAAACCGCAAGACGCGTCTCATGAGTCGCGCGGTCGCCCACGACGTGGTGCTGCTGTCGGCCGGCCCGGGCGATCTCG
>JANLSB010000596.1:0-5492 GCA_031362125.1 Lysobacterales bacterium
CTCAGCCACCTCTGCCGCGAGATCGAGATGATCGCGCCGCTGTTCGACCGCGACCGCGAAGTGATCCAGCTGCATTTCGGCGGCGGCACGCCCAATTTCCTGACCCCGACGCAACTGCGCTGCACGGTTGACATGCTGAAACGGCATTTCAGGTTCAGCGATGCCGCCGACCGCGATATCTCGATCGAACTCGACCCGCGCACGGTGTCGCCGCAGGATATCGCCGAACTGGCGTTGGCCGGCTTCAATCGGGCCAGCCTGGGCGTGCAGGATTTCGATCCGGCGGTGCAGGAAGCGGTCAACCGCATCCAGGGCATCGAACAGACCCGCGCGGTGGTCGACGCCTGTCGCACGCACGGCTTCCGCTCGGTCAACATCGACCTGATCTACGGCCTGCCGAAACAATCGCTGGCCGGCTTCGCGCGCACGCTGGAGACGGTGATCGCGATGCGCCCCGACCGCCTCGCGGTCTACAGCTATGCGCATCTGCCGGACATGTTCAAGGCACAGCGCCAGCTCGACGCCACTGCGCTGCCCGACGCCGAGACCAAGCTCGCGCTGCTGCAACTGGCGATCGAAACCCTGACCGCCGCCGGCTACGTCTATATCGGCATGGATCATTTCGCGCTGCCCGACGACGAATTGGCGCAGGCGCAGGAACGCGGCGGCCTGCATCGCAATTTCATGGGCTACACCACCCATGCCGACAGCGATCTGATCGGCCTGGGCGTAAGTGCGATCAGCCATATCGGCGACAGCTACAGCCAGAACCCGCGCGACCTGCCGGGCTGGGAGCTCGCACTGGACGAGGGCCGACTGCCGGTGTTCCGCGGCATGGTGCTCTCCGAAGACGACCAATTGCGCGCCGACCTGATCCAGCAGCTGATGTGCCAGGGCGAGATCCCGATCTCGGCGCTGGAGCGACGCTACGGCATCGACTTCCGCAGCTATTTCGCCGATGCGATGGAGCAACTGCGGCCCTTGCAGACCGACGGTCTGGTGATCGTCGGCCCGAAGCGGATCGAGGTGACCGCGCGCGGCCGCCTGCTGTTGCGCAATATCGCCATGTGTTTCGATCACTATCTGCAGCAGCCAGCGAACACGTCGAGATTTTCCAAGGCGATCTGATGTTCCGTACCGATGTCCCGCGTTGAGCTTGCCGCGAAATTCTGAAGGAGACCTCCGATGATGAGCAGGAGACAATTCATCGCTGCAGGCACCGTCGCCGGCATCGGTGTCGCCGGAGGGCTTGCGTTCCGTACGTTCCGCAACGCAGAGCACGCATACGACGAGGCCGTGCAGCGGACATGGCGGCCGATCGCAGGCGGTCTTGCCGAACCCGATGCGCGGATGCGCGAGCTCGTGCGCTATACCGCGCTCGCGCCGTCCAGCCACAACACCCAATGCTGGCGATTCAAGCTTGGCGAGCGATCCATTTCGATACTCCCGGACCTGCAGCGCCGCTGCCCGGCGGTCGATCCCGACGACCATCATCTGTTCGTCAGTCTGGGCTGCGCCGCCGAGAATCTGCTGCAGGCGGCGGCGGCGATGGGTCTGCACGGCGATCCCGTGTTCCGCTCCGATGCGAGCGGCGCGCTGGATGTAGCGCTGGAGCCGAGCAAAGCCCTGCAGTCGCCGCTGTTCGACGCGATCGTCCACCGGCAATCGACCCGAACCGAATTCGACGGCAAACCGCTGTCGAACGCGGATTTGGGATTGCTGGAAACGGCGGGCAGGGGCAATGGGGTCCGGGTCGAGCTCATCACCGAGCCGCGGGCGATGGCGTCGGTGCTCGATTTCGTGGTCCAGGGCAACACCGCCCAAATGCGCGACCCGGCGTTCGTGCGCGAATTGAAACAGTGGATGCGCTTCAACGGCGCACAGGCGGCGGAATCCGGCGACGGTCTGTTCTCGGCCTGTTCCGGAAATCCCACCGCCCCCGATTGGTTGGGCAGCCGGATGTTCGACCTGTTCTTCAAGGAGAAGTCCGAGAACGACAAATACGCACGGCATGTCCGCAGTTCGGCAGGCATCGCGGTGTTCGTGTCCGAGGCCGACGACCGGGCGCACTGGGTCGAAGCGGGGCGCGCGTTCGAGCGTTTCGCGCTGCAGGCGACGGCGCTGGGCATCCGCAACGCGCACTTGAATCAGCCGGTGGAAGTCGCGTCGCTCCGGCCGGCTTTCGCGAAGTCGATCGGTGTCGCAAGCGGCAGACCGGATCTGGTGATCCGCTTCGGGCGTGGCTCGGAAATGCCGAGGTCGCTGCGGCGACCGGTCGAAACGATGCTGGTCTAGGAGAATGTGATGTTCGGCCTGCGGTCGAAAAAAAGATCGGGCTTTCGCGCGGAGTACGACCGCGACGTCGAGCAGAATCTCGCGCGGCCCATCGATGCGCCGCTGCTGGCCGAGTCGGATCTCGCGCCGCTGCCGTCGGCGGTGCAGCGCTACGTCCGCTTGAACGGCGCGGTCGGCCAGCCGCGCGTGCGGAACTTCCGTGCGCGTTTCCACGGACAGATCCGCAGCGGGCCGAAAGCGCGATGGATGTCCTTCACCGGCGAGCAGCACAACTTCTATGCTTCCGCATCGGGGCCATCGCGATTCTTCCTGATGGACGCATCGATGTTCGGGATCCCGTTCCGGGTCTATCACCGGTATGTCGACGCGCACGCGACGATGCGAGTGAAGGCGCTGTCGCTGCTGACGATGGTCGACGCCAAGGGTCCTGAGATGGACGCGGCCGAGACCGTCACCGTGTTCAATGACCTGTGCGTGTTCGCACCGGGCGCGCTGGTCGATCACGACATCCAGTGGCGGGAGATCGATGCGCGCACTGCGGAGGCGCAGTTCTCGTACGCTGGCCATCGCGTGCGTGCGGCGCTGTCGTTCAATGCGGATGGCGAATTGGTCGACTTCGTGTCGGACGACCGCGCGGTGGTCTCGTCGAAGGGTCAAGTCTTCACGAAGATGCGGTGGTCCACGCCCTTGTCCGACTACCGTGCGTTCGGGTTGCATCGGCTGATGGCGCGCGGCCAGGGCGTCTGGCATGCGCCCGAGGGCGAATACGCTTACCTCCGTCTCGATCTCGACGCGATCGACTACAACGTCACGAAGCCTCACTGAAGCCGGCCGTACTGAAGCCGGCGGTACTGATGCTGGCCATCCATAGCGATGGTCTGCTGCTTTCAAAGCGCGCCGCCGATTGCGTACTATCGCCGGGTGCTTCGACCCCCCTCACCAGCCGCTGGCCGAGATTCCGCGTCCCTTGCGCGCGACTCGAGTCGCCGAGGTTCCGCATGACCGGCCTGCCGTTCCCGCGTGTGGATGCCCGTACCCTGTCCGACGACGGCGACGAATTCCATTTCTGCAGCACCTGCGCGTTTTCGCAGGCGTGCATGTCCGAGGGCATGGACAAGCCCGCGCTGAAGGACCTGCACGTGCTGGTCGAGCACATCGGCCCGTTCCACGCCGGCGAGCACATCTTCCGCGAAGGCGATCCGTTCGAGGCGATCGCCGCGGTGCGCGCGGGCACGGTGAAGACCTATGTCGTCGATCGCGACGGCCGCGAGCAGGTCCTCGGGTTCCATCTGCCGGGCGAGGTGATCGGACTCGATGCGATCGATGGCGACCGCTATCCCTGCAACGCGATCGCGCTGGACACGGTGATGCTGTGCCGGTTTTCGTTCCCGAAGATTGCGGTGCTCGCCGCCCGTCTGCCCGGCCTGCAGAAACAGCTGTTCCGGCTGCTCAGCCGCGACATCGGCCGCGCCGCGCTGCTCGCCGGCGACTGGTCGGCCGACCAGCGCATGGCCGCATTCCTGATCGGCCTCTCGCGACGCCTGTCCGAGCGCGGCTTCTCCGCCAACCGTTTCCAGCTGACGATGGCGCGCACCGATATCGCCAATTACCTGCGGCTGGCGCCGGAAACCGTGAGCCGCGTCTTGCGTCGTTTCGATGACGACGGCCTGCTGCGGGTGGAGCGTCGCGATCTGGAACTGCTCGACCGCGATGCGCTGATGGCGCTGGCCGCGCCGGTGCTGCGCGAATAGGGTGCGCACCGGCGCACCGACCGGATGCGCGACCATGACCGAGCTGCGCCAAGGCGCATTTTATGGACTCGTGCGAAAAGTCTGGCCAACTTGACTCAGATCAACGCTCGCCGCACAGCCGCCGCCGACCATGTCCTCCAATCTTCCGGAGGAACATCCCATGTCCACCACCCGCAGACTCTGGCTGGGCCTCGCGGCTCTGCTGATCGTCGGTTTCGGTACGCTGCTCTGGATGGGCGGCGAGATCTACCGGCAGGCGCCGCCGATGCCCGAGGCCGTCGTCACCGCCGACGGCACGCCTATCTACACCCGCGCCGAGATCGAACAGGGCCGCCAGGTCTGGCAGAGCATCGGCGGCCAACAGCTCGGCTCGATCTGGGGCCACGGCGCGCTGGTCGCGCCCGACTGGTCCGCCGACTGGCTGCATCGCGAAACCATGGCTTGGCTGGAGCTGCGCGCGCGCGGCGATCACGGCGAACCCTACTCGATGCTCGGCGAAGGCGACCGCGCCAAACTGCAGGCCGAACTCAAGCCGCTGATCCGCGCCAACACCTACGACGCCAGCACCGGCAAGATCGTGATCTCGGCCGAGCGCGCGCAGGCGATCATGCAGGTCGCGGCGCACTACAGCAGCCTGTTCTCGAACGATCCGGCCACCCACGCGCTGCGCGAAACCTACGCGATGCGCGAGAACACCATCCCCGACGAAGGGCATCGCCGCGCGATCGGCGCGTTCTTCTGGTGGGCGAGCTGGGCCACCGTGACCAACCGGCCAGATCAGGCCGTCAGCTACACCCAGAACTGGCCGTACGAGCCGCTGGTAGGCAACACGCCCACGTCATCCAGCTTTTTGTGGACCGTGTTCAGCGTGATTTTCATGATTGCCGGCATCGCTCTGCTTGGCTGGCATTACGCAGCGTGGCACGGCAAGGAAGCGCCGGTGATACCGCCTGCGGTCGATCCACTGCGCGCGCTGGTGCCGACACCGTCGATGAAGGCCACCGCGAAATATTTCTGGCTGGTGCTGGCGCTGTTCCTGGTGCAGATATTGCTGGGCGCGACCACCGCGCACTATCAGGTCGAAGGCCAGCAGGCCTACGGCGTTGCGATCTCCGATTGGCTGCCGTACTCGCTCACCCGCAGTTGGCATACGCAGCTAGCCGTGCTGTGGATCGCTGTCGCGTGGCTCGCCACCGGTCTGTACATCGGGCCGGCGGTCTCGGGGCGCGAGCCGAAATTCCAACGGCTCGGCGTCAACGTACTGTTTACCTGTTTGCTGATCATCGTCGTCGGCGCATTCACCGGGCAATGGTTCGCGGTGATGCAGAAGCTCGGCCTCGACAACAACTTCTGGTTCGGCCATCAGGGTTGGGAATACACCGATATCGGCCGTTTCTGGCAGTGGTTCCTGTTCATCGGTCTGCTGCTGTGGCTGTTTCTGGTCGG
>JANLSB010000646.1:0-2333 GCA_031362125.1 Lysobacterales bacterium
CAAGAATCCCCGCTTGCACCGTTTCTCCCGCCGCGGGTGCTGCGGCCACCGCCGATTCTGCTTAACTGCCTCCGCCATCGCCCTGCAGACGCCAGCCGATGCCGGCCGCGAGCACCAGCGACGCGGCCAGGCCGATGCCCAGCGGCCAGTGCGGTGCCGGTTTGCGCGGGCGCAGCGGCGTCACCTTGGGATCGGCAGGGGCGTCGACCAGCGGATCGAACGCGGGACCAGCAGCAGGTGCGGTCCCGGAGACGGCTGCATGCGCTGCGGCAAGAATGATCGCATCGAGCGCAGGCGCGGGCTCGCGCGGGCCGCCCAGGCGCGCGAGGCGCTGGGCGAGGTCGCGTTCTTCCGCGTTGAAGGGTTCGCTCGGGCGGTTCATTGATTCAATCTCTGGCGTAGTTTGTCCATCGCATAGCGCAATCGCGATTTCACCGTTTCCCGGCCGACGCCGGTCATTTCGCCGATTTCCTCCAGACTCAGTTCCTGTTCCAGACGCAGCAGGATCACCTCCCGCTGCTCGTCCGGCAATTCGTCCAGCGCCAGTTGCAGCCGCCTACGCTCCTCGAACTCCGACAATTGTCGCTCGGGCGTGTCGTGATCCGGCATGCGCTCGGTGCGCTCATCGGCGTCATCGGGTGCTGGCGGCCGGTGTTGCAGCGCCCGCCAGTGGTCGGCGAGCCGGTTGTGCGCGATCCGGTACAGCCAGGTCGAGAAAGCCGCTTCAGGCCTCCAGCTTTCGCGCGCGGTGATCACACGTTGCCACACGTCCTGGAAGAATTCGTCGGCCAGCGCGCCGTTGCCGTGCAGCTGTCGCGCCAGAAAACGGTAGAGCTTGCCGCGGTGTCGCTGGTAGAGGCGCTCGAACGCAGCCACATCGCCCGCCGCGTAGGCGAGCATGAGGCTTTCGTCGCTGACCTCTGCCACATCGTTCATGGCGTGCAGGTTAAGGGTTGTGGCCTGCGCCGTGAAGCCTTTCGAACGTCGCGGGGTGCGCGGACGATGGGCGACAGCGGTAGTCGTGGCGGCAAAGGCATGCATGGCTGCGTGGACCGTGTCCCGGCGACGACAGCCTTGCGGCCGCCGTCGCATACGGGGTCAGTCGGCGATCATCCCGATCTGCGGCGTGTCGCCCGTGGTGGGGTTGCCCGCGACGATCCTGCGCGCGCTGTCCACCAGCTCGATGAACTCGGCGCGCTCGTGCCACGGATCGCTGCCGGTCGCCTGACGCGCCGCCTTGGCGATGTCCTGCCAGTTCCACTGCTCAAGATGGGTGCCGCCGCGCAGCGCGTCGGCGTAGGCCGCGACCGCGGAGGCGAAGCGCATCGATGTGCTTGGCGCGGTTTTCGCAAGCAGGCTGGTCGCCAGGATCGGGGTCTGGATCAGTTTGCTGGTGTCCTCGCCCGGACGCTTGTAGCGCAGACGCAGATGCGCGAGTTCGTTGGCCACCGTGCCCCCGGTCGCAGGCTTCCTGTCGCCGTAGCGCAGCGCGGGCAGGCGTTCAGCGCCGGAACCGACAAGGGTGATCTCGTACAGCGCGGTCACTTCATGGCCCGCGCCGATGTCGCCGGCATCGACCTTGTCGTTGGCGAAGTCCTCGCGGCGCAAGATCCGGTTTTCGTAGCCGATCAGGCGGTATTCCGCGACTCGCGCCGGATTGAATTCGATCTGGATCTTCACGTCCTTGGCGATGGTCAGCAGGGTCGACTGCATTTGCTGCACCAGCACCTTGCGCGCTTCCTGGATCGTGTCGATGTAGGCATGGTTGCCGTCGCCGACATCGGCCAGACGCTCGGCCATCTCGTCGTTGTAGTTGCCACGACCGAAGCCGAGCGTGGTCAGCGCGATGCCGTGCTTGCGTTGATCGCCGACCAGCGTTTCCAACGCTTTCTGATCGGTGGTGCCGACGTTGAAATCGCCGTCGGTGGCGAGGATCACGCGGTTGACGCCGTTCTTCACGTAGGCCTGCTTCGCCATCGCGTAGGCAAGCTGGATGCCCGCACCGCCGTTGGTGCTGCCGCCGGCGCCGAGGTTGTCCAGCGCGGCGAGGATTTTTTCCTTCTGGTCGCCGGGCGTGGGCTCCAGCACCAGACCGGCCGAACCGGCGTAGACGACCATCGATACGCGATCCTGCGGGCGCAGTTGTTCGACCAATTGCGCGAACGATTGCTTGAGCAGCGGCAGTTTGTTCTCATCGCTCATCGAGCCCGAGGTGTCGATCAGGAACACCAGATTCGACGCGGGCAGATCGGCCTTCGGAATCTCATAACCCTTGATGCCGACCAGCAGCAGTTTGCGCTCGGCATTCCACGGTGCCGCAGCCAGTTCGGTGG
>JANLSB010000683.1:0-2293 GCA_031362125.1 Lysobacterales bacterium
GAGGGGCTTT
Organism: Lysobacterales bacterium; assembly: GCA_031362125.1. Taxonomy (GTDB): domain Bacteria; phylum Pseudomonadota; class Gammaproteobacteria; order Xanthomonadales; family Xanthomonadaceae; genus Lysobacter_I. The sequence goes on from JANLSB010000683.1 coordinate 11, forward strand.
AACTGCAATCGCGGTTTGATTGTCGTCACTTCGCCGGACCCTCTCCCCAACCCCTCTCCCGGGGGAGAGGGGCTTTAACTGCAATGGCGGTTTGATCGTCGTCACTTCGCCGGACCCTCTCCTCAACCCTCTCCCGTGGGGAGAGAGGCTCTAGAGAAAACCGCGCTTCATCTGATCGCGCTCGATGCTCTCGAACAGCGCCTTGAAGTTGCCCTCGCCGAAGCCCTCGTTGCCCTTGCGCTGGATGATCTCGAAGAAGATCGGACCGACCGCGTTCAGGGTGAATATTTGCAGCAACTTGCGTTGCTTGGTCTCCTCGTCGGCGTCGATCAGGATCTTGTTCCTGCGCAGGCGCGCCACGTCTTCGCCATGGTTCGGGATGCGTTCGTCCACCACGTCGAAATACGTCTCCGGCGTGTCCAGAAACTCGATGCCGGCCGCATGCATCGCCTCGACCGTCGTATAGATATCGTCGGTGAAACACGCGATATGCTGGATACCTTCGCCGTTGTACTGCTGCAGATATTCGTTGATCTGCGATTTCGGATCGGAGGACTCGTTCAACGGGATACGAACAATGCCGTCCGGCGCGGTCATCGCCTTCGACAGCAGGCCGGTCTTGGCGCCCTTGATGTCGAAATAGCGGATCTCGCGGAAGTTGAACAGGCGTTCGTAATAGTTCGACCACTTGTCCATGTTGCCGAAATACAGGTTGTGGGTGAGGTGATCGATGAAGGTCAGGCCCAGCCCCTTCGGCATCATCTCCGCGCCCGGCAGCCATTCGTAGTCGGGGTCGTGAATCGTGCCCTTCTCGTCATAGCGATCGACGATGTACAGCATGCAGCCGCCGATGCCTTCGATCACCGGTGCGGCGACCGCTTTGGTCAACTCTTTGTTGGTGATCGGCGTGGCGCCGTTCTTCAGCGCCTGTACCCGCACCCATTCCGCCAGCTTGTTGACGCGGATCGCGAAACCGCAGGCGCTGGGGCCGTGCTTGGCGGCGAAATCGGCGGCGAAGGAATCGGGATCTTCATTGATCAGGAAGGTGCAGTCGCCCTGGCGATAGGTGCTGATCGCGCGGGTCTTGTGGCGCGCGACCTGGGTGAAACCCATCTTGCGGAAGTAGTCGTGCAGATGTTCGGCTTGGCCCGGGGGGGCGGCGAATTCGACGAATTCAAAACCATCGATCCCCATCGGGTTCTCGAAGGTGGTGACCTGCATGCCGGGTGTGGGCTGTGCGTTCATGGGCGTGCGTCCTGATGTCTGAGCGGTGCTGGCGCGCTGCGCCGACCCTTGCGGTGGGCAGCGATTCGGGAATATAGTTTCAGTTGAAACTATTTGCAAGCGACGCCATGAACAGTCCTGCGCCCGATGCTCACGCCCTTCTTGATCTGGAACATTTCCTGCCGTACCGGCTGAGCGTGCTGTCGAACCGGATCAGCCAGACCATCGCCGAAACCTATGCCGCGCGGTTCGGCATCGCGATACCCGAATGGCGCGTGATCGCGGTATTGGGCCAGCATCCCGGACTGTCGGCGAACGGCGTGGCCGAACGCACCGCGATGGACAAGGTCGCGGTGAGTCGAACCATTGCGCGATTGCTCGAACGCGGCGTGGTCCAGCGCGATACCCACGGCGACGACCGCCGCCGCTCGGTGCTGGAATTGAGCCAGGCCGGCTATGGCATTTTCGACGAAGTCGTACCGCTGGCTCTGGCCCGCGAGCGCGAACTGTTGGCGCATTTCAGCGCAGAAGACCGGGGCCAGCTGGATGTGTTGCTGTCGAAACTCGACTGTGGTCTGCAAGCGATGACCAACCCGGATACGAACGCAGAATGACAGACGCGGATTGACTCGCACGGTTCGACTCGCGCATGCGCACTGGACATACGCGCCGGGCATGCGCCAGCGTCCGTTCAATTCCCTACGCGTGCCAGCACCGCAGGATTCACTCGCCGCCGGCCTTGACCTGCCCACCCTTCATCACGAAGACGACCTGCTTGAGAACGCGCACATCCTGCTGCAGCGGATCGCCATCGACGGCGATGAGATCGGCGGCCTTGCCGGCTTCCAGAGTGCCGATGGTCGGGACTGTGGCCGGAACTGGGGCACCCACTATCTCATTGCGCTATGCCTGATCGTGAGAACGAAGCTTGTCAGGGAAGAGACTACTGGTATGTCGGAAGTCCCTGAATCGTCGGTGTCCGATTCTCGCCATTCTCATTCTCGTTCGTTGCGCGCGCAAGCCTTAATCGCATGACGTTCCATCGGCATCTGCACGCCT
>JANLSB010000725.1:0-2026 GCA_031362125.1 Lysobacterales bacterium
CGGAAGCATGGGTGAAGCACTACTTCGAGATGGACTACATCAGCATCGATCCGATCATCAGTCATTGCCACGACCACGCGACGCCACTGGCATGGGACGAAGCGCAGTTTCACCATCGGAGGATCGTCGATCCGCACCTGCAGAAGGTCCGTCATCTTTTCGGTGAAGCCAGGGAATACGGGCTGGGCAGTGGCGTCAGCGTACCGCTGCACGGTCCTGGCGTATCGTGGGGACTGATGTCGTTCGCGTCCCGCGATCTGCCCGCCTCCTACTACGAAGCGATGCTGGCAGAACTGCATCTGCTCGCGCACTTCGTGCATGAAGCCGCACGCCGATTCGTGCGTTCCAAAACACCGACACGATTGCCCGCATTGACCAAGCGCGAGCGGGAATGTCTATCGTGGGCTGCCGAGGGCAAGACCAGTTGGGAAATCGGGCAAGTGCTCAACATCAGCGAGCGCACATCGATTTTTCACCTCCAGAACGCGACCCACAAACTCGGCGTCAGCGGCCGCCAGGCCGCGATTGCCCGCGCGGTCTCGCTCGGCCTGATCGTCTCCCTACGCAACTGAGGCGCCGTATGCCGAATCGCCGGGCGACACCCGGCAGTTTCGCGCACGACCCATTCCAAACCGGACAATCTCGATAACCAATCAGTATTTGGTTGTCTTGCATGTCCATTTTTTCGTGTTGAATACCGCCATATTGACGAAACACCCGACTTTCTGCGGAATCCGGGCGTGATTCCGTGGCGGACCGAACATCGAAAACGGACCTGCATCAACCTGTAAGGTCGATCAGCTGCAAGTGCTGACAGTGGTTCCGCTCACTTATGTCTCCTTCAACAAAGACGGGGAGACACCATGGCATCGATCATCATTGCGCGGGCCGGCGAACGCGGGCTTGGGGCACAACTTCTAGACAGCATGTACCGGTTGCGTTCGGACGTGTTCCACGGCCGGCTGGACTGGGACGTACGGGTCGAAAACGGACGCGAGCACGACTGGTTCGATCTGATCGGCCCGCATTACCTGGTCGCGCACGACGGCGCCTCGAAGGCGCTGGGCTGCAGCCGACTGTTGCCGACCATTGGACCGAACATGTTGCGCGATATTTTCCCGTTCCTGCTCGACGGCATTCCGCCGCCGACATCGCCGGACATCTGGGAAGTCAGTCGCTTCGCGATCAGCGGCGACTGCGCCGGCGATGGTTTCGGTTTTGGCGATGTGCCTTCAGCGATGCTCACCGAAATGTTCCGCTTCGCCGGCGCACACAGCATCGCAGATCTCGTCGGGGTCACCAGTGCGCCGATCGAACGCATGCTGCGACACATGGGCCTGCGAGTCGAACGCCTGGGGACGCCCCGCAGGATCGGCAAAGTGATGAGTCTGGCTTTCCGGATGCCGGTAGAAGAGAACCTGCGCATGATCGGACCTGCGCCGGCAGAGGCCATCGCCCACGCCGCCTGATTTGGTTGCGCTTCAATCGGCAAAAAATCAGAGTGGCAGGGGCCGCCACTGCGGAAGATGGCAGAGACGGCATCGTCGCAAGTCGTCGCGTAGTCGCAACGACCGTCTCTGCGCGGTTGTGGAGGTCATTCCACACAAGGATCGCTTGCGCACGCCCATGGAGGGGCGTGCGCAACAACGGGGCAGCAGGACCCCATTGCTACACGCGCAGTTGCAGCTTCAGGCCGCGACCGGGGTGAGCTTGCGGACCGGCATCCGCAGTTCCTGGGCGTACCGCTCACGCAGCAGCGCAGCAGTGCCGTCCCACAGCGCACGTCGTGCAGCCAACGCCAACCTCGCCGCTTCTCGGGTGTCCTGCAGGCCATTGGCGGTGCGCTCCAGTTCGGCATCGATCAAACGGCTCGCGGCCGGGCCGTGAGTGTCGCCGTCGAGCTCGATATGGCGCTGCAGGTAATACACGAAACCCGGCGCCTGCTCTGCGCTGAGTCCCCAGTGGTCGAGCAGACTCTGGAACATGTCGGGAATGACGTTTTCACGGCCGTAGAAGAAGCTCGCCA
>JANLSB010000728.1:0-8378 GCA_031362125.1 Lysobacterales bacterium
ACGACAGGCCGACTTCTTCCGAAATCACCGTGCCGCCGGTCAGGATGGCCATGTCTTCCAGCATCGCCTTGCGACGGTCGCCGAAGCCCGGCGCCTTGACGGCGCAAACCTTGACGATGCCGCGGATGGTGTTGACGACGAGGGTCGCCAGCGCTTCGCCTTCCACTTCTTCGGCGACGATCAGCAGCGGCTTGCCCGACTTGGCGACGGCTTCCAGCACCGGCAGCAGGTCACGGACATTGGAGACCTTCTTGTCGTGCAGCAGGATGTACGGGTCGTCCAGCTCGGCCGACATCGACTGCTGGTTGTTGATGAAGTACGGCGACAGGTAGCCGCGATCGAACTGCATGCCCTCGACGACGTCGAGTTCGTTGTCCAGGCCCGAGCCTTCTTCAACGGTGATCACGCCTTCCTTGCCGACCTTCTTCATCGCGTCGGCGATGATGTTGCCGATCGACTCGTCGGAGTTGGCCGAGATCGTACCGACCTGGGCGATCGCCTTGTCGTCGGCGGTGGGCTTGCTGATCGCCTTCAGTTCGGCGACCGCAGCTATCACGGCCTTGTCGATGCCACGCTTGAGGTCCATCGGGTTCATGCCGGCGGCGACCGCCTTCATGCCCTCGCGGATCAGCGCCTGCGCCAGCACGGTGGCGGTGGTGGTGCCGTCGCCGGCATTGTCGGAGGTCTTGGACGCGACTTCCTTCACCATCTGCGCGCCCATGTTCTCGAACCGGTCGGCCAGCTCGATCTCTTTGGCGACGGACACGCCGTCCTTGGTGATCGTGGGGGCGCCGAAGCTCTTCTCGAGCACGACGTTGCGGCCCTTCGGGCCGAGGGTGGCCTTGACGGCATTGGCGAGAATATTGACGCCGCGCACCATGCGCGCGCGGGCATCTTCACCGAAACGGATATCTTTGGCAGCCATTGCGATAACTCCAGAATTGTGTGGGTGACGTAGGGCGGGCCCTGGCCCGCCATTGCGAATTCAATGCATCGACGAACGCGCGGCGGAACAACCGCCCGCGCGGATCAGCCGAGGATCGCGAGAATGTCGTCTTCTTTGATGATCTTGTACTCGGTGCCTTCGTGCTTGTAGGCCGAACCGGCGTACTGGCCGTAGATCACCTTGTCGCCGACCTTGACCTTCGGAGTGCGCACAGTGCCGTTGTCCAGCGCCTTGCCCTCGCCCACGGCCAGTACTTCGCCCTTGGTCGGCTTTTCTTTGGCGTTGTCGGGGATGTAAATGCCGCCGGCAGTGACTTCTTCGGCTTCGATCGGCTTGACGACCACACGGTCGTAGAGCGGCTTGAGATTCATGTGAACCCTCGCAAGTGATTGATTGGTGGAGAAAAGGCTGGCGATTTTAGCAGTCTCCCAAAGGGAGTGCCAAAGTCGCGGCCAAAAAAACGCCTGAGAAATCAGGACGAGCGAGAGATGGGGGGCTTTGGCGGGGTTTCAAGGGCCGGACCGACGACCCGGCAACGAAAACGGGCGGCGGATCGCTCCGCCGCCCGTCCGTATTGTTCCGCCCGGCATCTTTCGCCGGGCGGGGTGACGCTTTCAAAACGAAATCAGAAGCGATAGTCGGCGCTGACGTACCAGAAGGTTCCCGGCAGGTCATAGGTACCGGCGTCGTAACCGTTGAGCGAACATCCCAGGCACACCGGCGGATCCTTGCCGAACACGTTGTTAGCGCCCAACGACAGCTTCAGACCGTCGAGGGTGAACGCATTCTTCCAGCCGAACTGGATGTCGTGATAGGTCGTGGCACCCAGCTTGTTGAACGCAACGCCATCGCAACCCGGCAATCCCTCGACACCCGCGCAGCTTTCTTCGACGCTGCTGATGTAACGCGTGCTCCAGTTCAGATCGAAGTCGCCGCGATGCCAGCCGACCTGCAGATTGGACTGCCACTCGGGGATCGCGCTGTCGCCGATCTCGATGCCGACGGCACGCGAGGACACGTTGCCAGCAGCATCGACCGCCGAGTAATCGTTGACGAAGGTCGACTGGAATGACGCGCTGAGACCGCCGAAGCCCCATTCCGGGCTCAACCAGTTGACCTTCACGTCGACACCGTCGGTTTCGACACGGCCCAGGTTGGACAGGAAGTTGTTCGGTGGATTCAGATCACCGCTGGAGATGCGGGTGAACGGCGAGCATGCAGCGCCGGTACCGTTCTGCTGGTTGTAGCAGGCGTCCAACAGGGCCTGGAGATCGTTAGCCTGGATCGCGCCATCGATCTTGTGGTTGTAATAGCTCAGCTCGACGTCGAGCTTGCGCGACCACGACCGCTCCTCGGCCCAACCCGGGCTGTAGACCGCGCCGAAGGTGAAGCTGTCCGACTCTTCCGGGTCGAGGTCCGGATTACCGCCGGTGAAGGTGGTGATCTGGGTATTGGCCTGTTCAAAGTTGTCGGGCACGCCAGCCGCAACGCAGGCGGCTTCCAGACCCGGCGAAACGCCGTTGCCCCGGTTGACGACGACCTGGTTGGTCGGGCCGCAGGGGTCGACCAGGGTCGCGCCGAACTGGGTCAGACCGAACAGCTCGCCGAGATTCGGCGCACGGAAGCCCTGCGAATACGTACCGCGAACCACCAGGTCTTCGATCGGCTGCCAGCGGAAACCGGCCTTGCCTGTGGTTGCGTTGCCGAACGTGGAGTAGTCGGAGAAGCGGATCGCGGCAGTCAGGTCCAGGGTCGCCAAGACCGGGAAGTTGAACTCGCCATAGATTTCATTGACTTTGTATTCGGCCGAAACCGCCGAGGCGAACGAGTCCTGCGATTCGCCGGTCTGACGCAGCGGATCCGGATCGAAGTCGCCCTGATAGCGGCGATGTTCGAAGCCGGCAGCGAAACCCGCGGTGCGGTCGCCGATATCGAACAGATCACCAGTGATGTTGGCCGAGAAAATGTCGAGCACCTGGGTGCTGGCATCACGCTGATCGGTCACGATGTAGTCGATCATCGCACGGGTGAACGGACGACCCTGACCACCGAAGATATCCAGCGGCACGCAGCCCGGCGTGGCGGCGCAGACCGTAGGACTTCCCAGCGCGAGTTTGATCTTGGCGATGTTGTAGCCGTTGGTGAAGCGCTGGGTGGCCGAGTTGCGGCTGTGGACGTAGTTCACATCCCAGCCGTAGTTGCGGCTGCCGATATCGAGAAGACCATCGAGCCCGGCGTTGAAATACCAGGTGTCGACATTCTGGATGAACAGGCGCGGGCCGACTTCCACCGGACGACGGCCGATGAACAGGAAGTTGCCGCCTGGACCCGCATTGAGCGCGATACCGAACGGGTTGAACGGATGGTTGGCCGGGATAGAGATACCGTCGGCGATGCCGCCGGTACCCGCGCCCGGGCCGACGAAGATCGGTTCCGGCGCGGCCTGATTGGTCGACTGGCGGTTATTGAACAGACCCTTCACATGCAGCCGGGTGTTCTCGCTGAGGTCGATGTTGATGCTGGCGAACAGCGACTTGCGCTCGCTCGGGGTCAACAGCAGATTGAAGGGCGCGAAATTGAAGCGATCGGAACTGTCGAACTGGTTGTAGGTGCCGCCGTTCGGATTGCCCGGCACGAACACCGGGGTGGTGGTGCCCGGGTTCAACGTGATGTTGTAGAACTGCGCGGGATTCGTGGCATTTCCGCAAAAACCCGGGGTACCGACCGGACGCGCCGGGTCACAGAAACGAAAGCGACCTTGCGGTGTACCCGAGCTGCCGAAATCCAGGCCGCCGCCCGGCACCGGGAAGGACGACTGGTCCCACGAACCCGAGCTGATGCGATCCTGCTTGTAGTAGGTCGCGCCGAAAATACCGGTCCAGCCGTCGCCGCCGGTGCCGAAGGTGAAGGACGCGTCCTTGGTTTCTCCGCCACGGCTGTATTCGCCGTAGTAGGTGCGGACTTCGGCGCCCTCGAAATTCTTGCGGGTGATGATGTTGACCACGCCGGCGATGGCGTCGGAACCGTAGATCGCCGAAGCGCCGTCTTCCAGCACTTCGATGCGTTCGACAATCGCCAGCGGAATGGTGTTGAGGTCGGCGCTGCCGCTCACACCGGAGGCCGAGGACTCGTTGACCCAGCGGATGCCGTCGACCAGCACCAGCACGCGCTGCGAACCGAGGTTGCGCAGATCGACCTGGGCCGAACCGGCGCCGATGCCGCCGCCGTCCGGCGGATAGCCGAAGTTGCCGGAGGAGTTGAACTTGGCGTTCAGCGCCTTGCCGCTGGCGGTGAGCTGCTGGAGGATCTCACCGACGCTCTTGGCGCCGGTTTCATCCAGTTTGGCGCGATCCAGCACGAAGACCGGCTGTGCGGTCACCGCGTTGGTCTGTTTGATGCGGGTACCAGTGACGCTGATCGTGTCGAGCGTGTTCTGTTCCTGGCTGTCCTGTGCTGCGGCAATGCCGGGCAGTGCGAGCAGCAAAGTCAGATGGACAGCGGCCGTCAGGCGATTACGGCGCAGCTTGTTCATGGGTCGTCTCCATATTTATTTTAGGAATAGCGCATGCAACCGCCCTTGGCCCCCTCCGCCGGCGGTACCGGCACGTTGTAAACAAATTGTGAAGCCGGAGCAAGGTGCCTGTGGTGACCGGGCCTTCCAGCACGGCCCGGAACTGACCCGTTCACCCAGCTTCGCTATAGTCCGCAGCATGCGAATCCCACATCCCACCGTCCTCGCGGGCCTGCTCGCCGTCCTGCTGCCGGCCGCCTGCACCGCCCAGACCCACGACCCCACTTTGGCGCAAACCCGCGCCGCGCTGGACGCTGCCGAGCGCGGTCAGGCCGCGGATGCGCCGCTGCCGCTCGGCCATCCGCTGGCCGGCTGGGCCGAATACGCCGGACTGCGCAAGGACATCGACACCCTTCCCGCAGCTACCGGACAAGGCTTCCTCAGCCGATATCGGGGCCAAGCCGTCGCCGAGCTCCTGCGCGCGCAGTGGTTGGCGGTGCTGGCCAAACGCGAGGATTGGCCAGCCTTCCGCGCCGCCTGGTCGGCCTCGGTCAAAAGCACCGCACTGCTCTGCGCGGAACTCAACGCCCGCCAGGCGCTGGGCGCGACCGATGCCGATTGGACCGCCGACGCCCAGGCGCTGTGGCGCAGTACCGGCAAATCTCTGCCGAACGAGTGCGATGCGCCGATGGCGGTGCTTGCGGCCAATGGCGGGCTAGAGCCCGCCCTACGTTGGGAGAGGATCGAGAAAGCCGCAGCCGAATCGCAGCCAGCGGTGATGCGCGCGGCTGCGCGCGGACTGCCGGCCGAGGACTTCGCGCTGGCGAACGACTACGCGGCGTTCGTCGAATCCGTGCACAACCGCGCCCTGACCTGGCCGAAGACGCCGCGCAGCCGCCTGATCGCCTCGTACGGCCTGGCGCGGCTCGCCAAATCGCTGCCGCTCTCGGTGGACACCACCCTGCCGAAAATCGCCAACGCACTCGGACTGAGCGAAGCAGAGCGCGGCCGCGCGCTGTACCAGGCCGCGCTGTGGAGCGTCGCCTCCTACGAACCCGACTCGGCGCGTCGCTTGAACGCGGTGCCCGACGTCGCCTATGACGAGAAGCTGCACGAGTGGCGCGTACGCGAAGCGATGGCGCGCTCCGATTGGAACGGCGCGCTCGCGGCGATCCGCAAGATGGGCGACAAGCAGCGGCGCGATTCGCGCTGGCGCTACTTCGAAGCGCGGCTGCTGGAAATGGGCGGCGACAAGACCAATGCCGACATCCTGTATCGCGATGCCGCGAACAAGCCTGAGTTCCACGGCTTTCTCGCCGCCGACCGCATCGGCGCGCCTTACGCGCTGTGTCCCTGGACGCTGAAGACCGACGCGGCGTCGAAAGCAGCGGTCGCGCGCGATCCTGCGATGGTGCGCGCGATGCAGCTGTATCGGCTCGAACGCACCGCCTGGGCCGAACGCGAATGGAACGACGCGCTTGCGCGCTTCACGCCAGAACAGCGCCGAATCGCGGTCGATATCGCCCAGGACAACGGTTGGTTCGATCGCGGTGTGTTCGGCCTGCTCAACGTCGGCGGAAAGTCCTATCCGGAAGAATCGCGGCTGTATGAACTGCGGTTCCCACTGCATCACGACAGTGCGATCCGGCGCGAAGCCGCCAAACACCGCATCGATCCGACCTGGGTCGCGGCCGAGATCCGCGCCGAAAGCGTGTTCAATCCCAAAGCGCGCTCGCATGCGGACGCGCGCGGCCTGATGCAGGTGCTGCCCAGCACCGGCGCCGGTATCGCCAAACGTCTGGGTCTGCCCTGGCGCGGCGGCGAAAGCCTGTACGAGCCGGAGTTCAACATCAGTCTCGGCACCGCGTATCTGCGCGAACTCGAAGACAAGTACGGCATGGCCTACACCGCCATCGCCGCCTACAACGCCGGCCCGGCGCCGGTGGCGCGCTGGCGGTCGCAGCGTCCGGACATGGACGCCGACTTCTGGATCGAAACCATCAGCTATAAAGAGACCCGCGATTACGTCGCGCGCATCCTCGCCTTCAGCGTCATCTACGACTGGCGGCTCAACGGCAACGCAATGCCGATCACCGACCGTCTCGCCGGGCGCATCGTCGACACCCGCAGGAAGTTCGTCTGCCCGCTGCCGCCGGACCTGCCGGCGCCTCCCGCTGCGGCACCTGCAGCGCCCACATCGAAACCCATGACATCACCCCAAAGGCGGCCCCAGCGATGAATCGAACGATCGTAGTCCTCGGCGGCAGCGGCTTCGTCGGCCGTGCGCTGGTGGCGCGCCTGCTCGCACAGGGCGATCGGGTGCGTGTGCTTTCGCGGAGTGCGGATACCCGGGCGCGTACGCCGGCGGGCGCGGAGCTGCTCGTCGGCGATGTGTTCGACGCGGATTTTCTACGCAATGCATGCGATGGTGCCGATGCGGTGATCAATCTCGTCGGCATCCTCAACGAGCACGGCGACGACGGCAAAGGATTCCGCAGGGTCTATGTCGAACTCGCCGAGGCCATGATCGCCGCGATGCAGACGGTCGGCGTGCGCCGTCTGCTGCAGATGAGCGCACTGCACGCAGGCGACGGCGAGAGTCATTACCTGAAGGCGCGCGGCGAAGCGGAAGCCATGGTGCGCGCGTCCGCACTCGACTGGACGCTGTTCCGTCCGTCGGTCATCGCCGGCCCTGGCGACGGCCTGTTCTGCCGATTTGCGCAGCTGCTGCGCTTCGCGCCGGCTCTGCCGATCGGTCGCGCCGATGCGCGCTTCCAGCCGGTATGGATAGGCGATGTCGTCGACGCTTTCCTCTACTCGCTCGAAGAAGGCGCCACCATCGGTCGCAGCTACGACCTCGTCGGCCCGGAAGCGATGACATTGGCCGAGATCGTGCGGCTGACCGCTCAGACCAAGGGCTGGACGCGCTTCGTCGTGCCGCTGCCGGACGTGTTCGGTCGCATCCAGGCGGAAGTCGGCGAACATCTGCCGGGCAAACCGATCAGCCGCGACAACTGGCGTTCGCTGCAGCGCGATTCGACCAGCGACGACAACGGCCTGCCGAAGCTCGGGATCACCCCGACCGACGTGCGCGGCAAACTGCCCGAGATTCTCGACGTAACCGCATAAACCTTCGCCTACCGCTCACACGAGGACATCGCCATGGGACTGCTTGACGGCCTGCTCGGCCACGCCGGCGAAAAGCCGGTGGAGAAGATCGAAGAGGAATTCGCACCGCTGCTCGCTCCCGGCGAGACGCTGCAGCGCGCGTTCGCGCTGATCCGCGACCTGATCGTGTTCACCGACCGCCGCGTCATTCTGGTCAACAAGCAGGGCGTGACCGCCAAGAAGACCGAGTACCGCAGCATTCCGTATCGCGCGATCACCATGTTCTCGCTGGAGACCGCCGGTCATTTCGATCTCGAGGCCGAACTGCGGATCTGGCTGTCGGGCCAGGCAGCACCGATCGAACTGCATCTGGGCCGCAACTCGGGCGCGCAGCAGATCGTCGCGCTGCTTGCGCAACATGCGCCGAAGTGAGATGGCCCCACATTCTGTCATCGCTCGCCCCGGCTTTGTCGGGGTGAGGGATCTGCTTTTGGCCTTCGCTCCGAAACAAAAGCAGATCCCTCCACGGGAAATGCGCGTGTTCGGGATGACAAAACGAATGTGCAATGAGGCATATCGCTCATTTGCAAAATCGCCTTCCGGACTTCACCCATGAAGACTTATCTCGTCGGCGGTGCGGTGCGCGACAAACTGCTCGGTTTGCAGTGCGGCGACCAGGATTATGTCGTCGTCGGCGAAACGCCGGAATCAATGCTCGCTGCGGGCTTCAAGGCAGTGGGCAAGGATTTCCCGGTGTTCCTGCATCCGCAGACCGGTGAGGAATACGCACTGGCGCGCACCGAGCGCAAATCC
>JANLSB010000863.1:0-7630 GCA_031362125.1 Lysobacterales bacterium
GGCGTTCTGGTCGTGGTCGATGAGCCGACCCTGGCGCTCGCTGGTCCGCGCGAGCAGCATTTCCTGGATGACTTTCGGCAACGTGTCGGCGTTCGACTCCACCGCGCCGGACAGCGGATAGCAGCCGAGCGTGCGGAAGCGCACGCGCTTCAGCGACGGCGTTTCGCCCTCGCGCATCGGCAGGCGCTCGTCATCGACCATGATCAGCGCGCCATCGCGTTCCACCACCGGGCGTTCGGCCGCCAGATACAGCGACGGGACCTCGATCTTCTCGCGGTAGATGTACAGCCACACATCGAGTTCGGTCCAGTTCGAGATCGGGAAGATACGCACCGACTCGCCCTTGTGGATCCGGGTGTTGTACAGGCTCCACAGCTCCGGGCGCTGGTTCTTCGGGTCCCAGCGGTGCTGCGCGGAGCGGAACGAGAAGATCCGCTCCTTGGCGCGGGATTTCTCCTCGTCGCGCCGCGCGCCGCCGATGGCCGCATCGAATCCGTGCAGATCCAGCGCCTGCCTGAGCGCCTGGGTCTTCATCACATCTGTATGCACGGTCGCGCCGAAGGTGATCGGGTTCATGCCCTGGGCTACGCCGTCGAGGTTGGTATGCACGCGCAGCTCGATGCCGGTTTCTTTCGCGCGCCGGTTGCGGAACGCGATCATCTCGCGGAACTTCCAACCGGTATCGATATGCATCAGCGGGATGGGAGAGCGAGCGGGCACGAACGCTTTCTGCAGCAGATGCAGCAGCACCGAGCTGTCCTTGCCGATCGAATACAGCATGACAGGGTTACGGAATTCGGCCGCGACTTCGCGCAGGATGTGGATGCTCTCGGCTTCGAGTCGATCGAGGTGGCTCAATGCGGAATGGGACATGGGTTTCAATGATGGGCTGATCGGGCGATGAAACACCTGCGTTGAGGCAGGTGGACGGTAACCCACGACAGCTGGATCTCCGTCGCAGGTTCGATGCAGGCAGCGTGGCTGTCGGCGAAGTATGGCGTGGCGCAGGCGAACCCGGCTCATGATCTCCGCAACATCCTCCGCGAGATCGGGCGACCAACCTGCCCGAGATGGCCATTTCTCTTCGCCGCGTCGGGTTGCCTCGCTGTGGCAGCGCAGTATCCGTGACCGTCCTGCATGCCGAAAGTGCGCCGAGGCATAAGCGCATAACGAGCGCTCCTTTCCGCCGGTAAATAGCGGCGCCTACGCTGCAACCTCGGTCAAAACCCCTTCGTACGGACCGCAGGTCACCACCATGTCACCCGCCAACCCCGCCGCATCGCTGTCGACACTAGCGCAGAGCCCGCTGTCGTTCGAGCCCTACGCCCAGATCGCCCGTCTGGCCGATGGATTGGACCGGGACGGCCTGTGGTGGCTGTCCGGCTACGCGGCCGGGCTTGCACGCGCGCAAGGGTCGGCGGCACCGACCGCCGCCATCCCGGCGAACACGGACAGCCTCGAGCGCACGCGACTGACCGTGGTCTATGGCAGCCAGACCGGCAATGCCCGCCGTGTCGCCGAGGCGCTGGTCGCGAAACTCGAAGCCGACGGCCTGCCGGTGCGTCTGCTCCGCGCCGATGCCTACCAGACCCGCGAACTCAAGGACGAGCGCTTCCTCGCGATCGTCATCAGCACCCAGGGCGACGGCGATCCGCCGGACGACGCCCGTGCCCTGGTCGAATTCATCGAAGGCAAGCGTGCGCCGCAGCTGCCGCAGTTGCGCTTCACAGTGCTGGGCCTGGGCGATTCCAGCTACCCGCAGTTCTGCGCCATCGGCCAGCGCCTGGACGCACGCCTCGAATCCCTCGGCGCGCAGCGCTGGGTCGCACGCGCCGACGCCGATCTCGATATCGACAGCGTTGCCGCACCGTGGTCTTCGCAGCTGTTCGCCGAGGCGAAAGAAGCGCTGAAGTCACGGCATTCGGCCAACCTGACGTTGGCCAGCGTGACCCCCCTGCGCCCGCACGCCGCCACACCAGTCGCCTGGACCCGCGAGCGCCCGTTCGCCGCCGAGGTGCTGGCGAACCTGCGGATCACCGGTCGCGGCTCGGATCGCGACGTGCGCCACATCGAGCTGTCGCTGGAAGGCGCCGGCCTCGATTACGAGCCCGGCGATGCGCTCGGGGTTTGGATCGAAAATCCGCCGGCGCTGGTGCAGGCGATTGCCGACACACTGGATCTCGATGCCGACGCGACCGTCAGCTACGGCGGCGAGTCGCTGCCGCTGCGCGACTGGCTGGGCCGCAAGCGCGAAATCACCCGCCTCAGCCGCCCCTTTATCGCGACTCACGCCGCGCATGCCGGCAGCGACGCGCTCAACCGTTTGCTGGCACCGGATCAGCGCGAGCACCTGACTGCGCTCATGGCGCAGTCGCAGATCATCGATCTGCTGCAGACGCATGCCGGCGCGTGGACGGCCGAGGCGCTGATCGAAGCACTGCGTCCGCTGCAGCCGCGTCTGTATTCCATCGCTTCCAGCCGCAAGGTCGTCGGCGACGAAGCGCACCTCACCGTTGCCCACGTTGAGTACATGCATGCCGGCCGGCACGGCGACGCGCAGCGCTGGGGCGCGGCCTCGCACCATCTCGCCACCCGCGAAGAAGGCGCATTGCTGCCGGTGTTCATCGAACGCAACGAACGCTTCCGTCTGCCCACCGACGCCTCTCGCGATGTGATCATGATCGGCCCCGGCACCGGCGTCGCACCCTTCCGCGGTTTCGTACAGGAGCGCGCCGCGACACGTTCGATGACGGCAGGCGCGAGCGGGCGCAACTGGCTGCTCTTCGGCAACCCTCACGCACGCTACGACTTCCTCTATCAGCTCGAATGGCAGGACGCGCTCAAGCGCGGCGAACTTCAGCGTCTCGACCTCGCGTTCTCGCGCGATCAGGCGCACAAGGTCTACGTGCAGCACAAGCTGAGCGAACACGGCAAAACACTGTTCGGCTGGCTGGAAGACGGTGCTCATCTGTATGTCTGCGGCGACGCCACGCGCATGGCAAAAGACGTGCATGCCGCGCTATTGGATGTGATCGCCGAGCACGGCGGAAAATCCGCTGAGGACGCGTCCGAATACCTCAATGGCCTGCAGTCGCAGGGCCGCTATGCGCGGGACGTGTATTGATGTCTGCGCATTCGGTCGAGGACATCAAACAGCAGAGCGGCCGCCTGCGCGGCACCCTGCAGCAGTCGCTCGCGAACCAGATCACCGGCGCGCTCGCCGACGACGACCAGACCCTCATCAAGTATCACGGCAGCTACCAGCAGGACGACCGGGACGTGCGCGACGAGCGCCGCCGGCAGAAGCTGGAGCCCGATTACTCTTTCATGATCCGCACCCGCACCCCGGGCGGCGTGATCACGCCCGCGCAGTGGCTGAAGCTCGACGCCATCGCCACCACCTATACCGAACGCGGCCTGCGCATCACCACGCGCCAGGCGTTCCAGTTCCACGGCGTGATCAAGGGCGAACTCAAGCCGACGATGCAGGCGATCAACGCCGCGCTGATCGACACCCTCGCCGCCTGCGGCGATGTCAACCGCAACATCGCGGTCGCTTCCAACCCGTATCTGTCGCAAGTACATTCGACCGTGCAGGCGCAGGCCGAAGCGCTGTCGAAGCATCTGCTGCCCAACAGTCGCGCCTACTACGAAATCTGGCTCGACGAGGAAAAAGTCGCTGGCAGCGGCGAGGAAGACGAACCGATCTACGGCGCGACCTATCTGCCGCGCAAGTTCAAGATCGCCTTCGCGGTGCCGCCGAGCAACGATGTCGACGTGTTCGCGCAGGATCTGGGCTTCATCGCGATCGTCGACGACGCCGGCCAACTACTGGGCTACAACGTCAGCGTGGGTGGCGGCATGGGCGCGACCCACGGCGATGCCGAAACCTATCCGCGCATCGCCGATGTGATCGGCTTCATCGCGCCGGATCAGGTCATCGCTGTCGCCGAAGCAGTGGTCACCGCCCAACGCGACTGGGGCAACCGCTCGGTACGCAAACGCGCACGGCTGAAGTACACCATCGACGATCACGGTCTGGACAACTTCAAAGCGGAAGTCGAACGCCGCTCGGGCGTGAGCTTTTCACCGGCGAAAGCATTCGAATTCGCCCACAATGCCGACGAATTCGGCTGGCACCAGGGCGACGACGGACACTGGCATCTGACTCTGCGCATCGTCGCCGGCCGGATCTGGGACCGCGACGGCACCCACCATCTCACCGGCCTGCGCAATATCGCAACGTTGCTCGACGCCGCCGGTGGCGCGTCGGAATTCCGCCTCACCGCCAATCAGAACCTGCTGATCGCCAATCTGGATGACGCGCAGCGCGACGCGATCGATGCGCTGGTCAGCGAACATGCGCTTGACACCCATCGCGCTGCATCGCCGTTGCGCAAGGCCGCGCTGGCCTGCGTCGCCCTGCCGACCTGTGGTCTGGCGATGGCCGAAGCCGAACGCTATCTCACTACATTCGTCGATCGTCTGGAAGCACGGCTCGCGAAGCACGGTCTCGACGGCAGCGATCTGCATCTGCGCATCAGCGGCTGCCCGAACGGCTGTTCACGCCCGTATCTCGCCGAAATCGCGCTGGTGGGAAAGGCGCCGGGCCGCTACAACCTGATGCTCGGCGCCGACCATCGCGGCCAGCGTCTGAACACCCTGTACCGCGAAAACATCGACGAAACCGCCATCCTCGATGCGCTCGACCCGCTGTTCCAGCAATACGCCGCAGAACGCACGGATAGCGAAAGATTCGGCGATTTTTTGCTGCGCCACGGTGTGGTGCCGAACAAAGCGCTGCCATTGGAGTTGATCGCATGAGCCTCCCCGACCCGATCACGGCGGCGGAATCACCGCTAGCCCTCGCCGACCTCAATCGCTGGCTGGCCAAGAAGACCGCACCCGAGCGCATCGAATGGGCGGTCGAACATCTCGCCGGCCACCACGCGCTGTCGTCGAGCTTCGGCGCGCAGGCCGCGGTCGCATTGCACATGACCACACAGGCGAAGCCGAACATCCCGGTGATCCTGATCGACACCGGCTATCTGTTTCCGGAAACCTATCGCTTCGTCGACGATCTCAGCACACGGCTGTCGCTCAACCTCAAGGTGTACCGCCCGCAGGTCGGCGTCGCCTGGATGGAAGCACGTCACGGAAAGCTGTGGGAAAACGGCATCGAAGGCATCCAGCGCTACAACCAGTTGCGCAAGGTCGAACCGATGCAGCGCGCCCTGAGCGAACTCGGCGTGCGTACCTGGATCGCCGGCCTGCGCCGCAGCCAGACCAGCACCCGCGCCGAGATCGATTTCCTCGAACTGCACGACGGTCGCTGGAAACTGCATCCCATCGCCGACTGGACCGACCACGACGTGTGGAAGTACTTCCAGGCCAACGACCTGCCCTATCACCCACTGTGGGATCAGGGCTATGTCTCGATCGGCGACATCCATACCACCCATCGCCTCGAGGACGGCATGAACGAAGAAGACACCCGCTTCTTCGGACTCAAGCGCGAATGCGGCCTGCACGAGGATTGGTCCGTCCTGGCGAAAAGTGCGTGATGAATCCCACTGTACGAGCGACGGAAGTCGCGATGCTTTTGATTCTTTGGCATGGTGGAAAAAAGCATCGCGACTCCCGTCGGCTCCTACAAGAATCGTCTGCAAGAGCCTGCGTGATGGTAAGAGGCGGAAGCCCGTTCCACTAACTCGTGATCGCCTGACTCAACTCCGCCCACGTCGGCGGTGCCGGCCACTGCGCGATCTGGTTGCCGGCAAGGATCCGGCGAAGATCGTGGCGATCGAGCTGTGGCGCCAGCGCCACCAGCAATTCAACCGTGTAGTCGCGCAATACGCGTTCGCGCGGCAGCACCGCCCACGCGATGCATTCGGGAATGGAATCCGGCGCCTGCAGCGCGACGAGGTCGGCGTCGTGAATCGCGCTGACCGCCATCTCGGCGAGCAGACCCACACCGATGCCCGCGCGCACATAGGTCTTGATCAGATCGGCGTCGCGTGCGGTCATTGCCAGCTGCGGTTCCAGTCCACGCTCGGCGAAGGCGCGACGCAGCGAGGAATCGGGGCGAATCGAAGATTCGTAACTTACCAGCGGGAAGCCGGCGAGATCCGCCAGCGTCGGCCTCACGCCGGTCTGCGCCAGCGGATGCGCGCGCGGCAACAACACCACGCGCCGCCAGCGGAACATCGGGATCGCGATGCCATCGACAGGCATGTCGCCAGCGGTGCTGATCAGCGCCAGGTCGGCTTCGCCGCGCGCGAGTTGGGTCAGCACGTCGCTGTCGGCGTTGGGCTGGAGATGGATACTCAACTGCGGGTAGGCGCGATGCACCTGCGAAATCACCGGTGGCAGCACGAAGCGCGCCTGGGTGTGGGTGGTGGCGATCAACAGTTGGCCCTGGCCGTCGCGACGCTGGTTCGCGGCGAACGCGCGGATGTTGGCCGCTTCGCTCAGCAGCTTGCGAGCATGCACCAGCACGTGGGTACCGGCGGGAGTGAGGTCTTCGAGGCTGCGGCCCTTGCGCACGAACAACAGGAAACCGAGTTCGTCCTCCAACTGCTTCAACTGTTTCGATAGACCGGGCTGGGTCGCGTGCACATGCTCGGCGGCCAAGGTGATGTTGAAGCCGGCATCGGCGATCGCGACGAAATAGCGCAGCTGGACCAGGGTCATAACGGTCGTTCCGGAAACGTGCTTTTGTGTGGATTTGCACTTTTGTGTGGATTTGATGTGATCCGACGGGGCTGCCGAGCGTGGACTGGCGCTCCTGATATCTCTTTATTCGTATCAAGAGATACAAATACCAGATAACACTTCGGAATACCCACCCTAGCTTATGCCAAAAGGGCATGTAACCAAGCTCGGTCGTCATTTCCTGCGCCTGGGCCTTCGGAACTACGGTGGATAGACCCTTTTCAACGGCGGCAGGCCATGTCCGACCCCGTCCCGACGCCCAACCCGACGCTATTCCCCACCTTCCTCGAGCTTCGCGACCGCCCGGTGCTGGTGGTCGGCGGTGGCGTAGTGGCCCGCCGCAAGATCGCCGCCCTGCTCCCGACCGGGGCAAAGGTCCGGGTCGGTGCACCGGCGTTGGACCCTGACATCGCCGAATGGGTTGCGTGCGGCCAGGTCATACATCTCAATGGCCGCTTCGACCCGGCCTGGCTCGACGAGGTCTGGCTGGTGATCGCCGCGACCGACGAACCCGAGACCAACCGTGCCGTCGCCGAGGCCGCGCATGCGCGCAGGATCTGGGCGAATGTGGTCGACGACGCCCCGCTGTGCAGCTTCCAGGTGCCGGCGCGGATCGAACGCGGCCCGCTCCAGATCGCGATCTCCAGCGGCGGTGGTGCGCCGATGCTGGCGCGGCATCTGCGCGAGCGTCTCGAAACCGAACTCGACGAATCGCTCGGGACGCTCGGCAATCTGCTGGTCAAACATCGTCGCCGGATTCGCGCGCAGGTGCCCGACACCAGCACCCGGCGCCGGTTCTTCGATGCGGTGCTGGGCAGCGACATCCAGAGTCTGCTGCGTCGCGGCGACGCCGATGCCGCCGAGCACTCGCTCATGGCAATGATCGATGGTTACGCCGACGTCCGGCCCGAGGGTC